>NZ_JBHWIE010000282.1:0-9242 GCF_042732085.1 Actinosynnema sp. NPDC059797 | reverse complement strand
GCCCAGGAAGCCCCTGGTCGGCGAACCACCGTCGACCCAGGCGTTGGCGGCCTTCGTGGCATAGCCGAACCCGAAGGCCTTGTCCAAGAAAGCCCAGAGGAACACCAAACCGGTCGCAACCCGCAACACCGCCAACGCGAGCACACCGGCACGGGTCCGGGTCTCGGTCGCGGCCACCGCTCCGGTCGTGCCTCTGGCGTGAGCGATCGCTGTCATGGCTCGTCGTCTCCTCTCGCTGTCTCCCCCTACCTCAAGAGTCGTCCCGCACGCGGTACGGCGACACGGGCGGAGGTCCTCGGCCGACGGGGACCTCCGACTCGCCGCTCGGGGTCGCCCGCGCACCTCCCGCCTTGGCCCTGTCGCCCGGTCATGCGCGCAGGCCGTGCGACCGGAACCGCCCGCGCACCCGCTCGACCAGTGCCGCGTCGGGGGTCGGTGTGTCGGCGAGCCGGAACGGCAGGCCGATGGCCTCGTACTTGGGCGCGCCCATCTTGTGGAAGGGCAGCACGTCCACCCGCTCCACCGCCGGGCCGAGGGTCGCGGTGAAGGCGGCGACGCCCTCGACGTTGGCGGGGTCGTCGGTCAGGCCGGGCACGAGCACGAACCGGATCCACATGGGCTTGCCCAGGTCGGACAGGCGGCGGGCGAACCGCAGCGTCGGCTCGACCTCCCCTCCGGTGACGTGGCGGTAGGTGGCCGGGTCCCAGGACTTGATGTCCAGCAGCACCAGGTCCGTGTCGGCCAGCAGCGCGTCGGACGCCCGGTCGCCGAGGAAACCCGAGGTGTCCAGGGCGGTGTGCAGGCCCATGCCCTTGCCGGCGTGCAGCAGTTCGGCGGTGAACTCCGGCTGGAGCAGCGGTTCGCCGCCGCTGATCGTCACGCCGCCGCCGGCGACCTGGATGAACCGCCGGTACTTCGCGATCTCGGCCACGACCTCGTCGACGGTGACGCGCCGCCCGTACCGGGCGAACCGCGTCTCCGGGTTGTGGCAGTACAGGCAGCGCAGCGGGCACCCGGCGGTGAACACGACGAACCGGGTGCCGGGGCCGTCCACCGCCGTGGCGAGGTCCCAGGAGTGGACGGCCCCGGTGGTCATCACAGCCCTCCGTGGAAGGTGCGATTCACCACGTCGCGCTGCTGCTCGGGCGTCAGGCGCACGAAGTTGACCGCGTAGCCGGACACCCGGATGGTCAGCTGCGGGTACTTCTCGGGGTGCTCCATCGCGTCGAGCAGGACCTCGCGGTTGAGCACGTTGGCGTTGAGGTGGAAGCCGCCCGCGTCGGTGTAGGCGTCGAGCACGCCCACGAGGTTGGTCACCCGTTCCCGGGCGGTCTTCCCGAGGCCGTTCGGGGTGATGCTCGCGGTCAGGGAGATGCCGTCCAGCGCCTCGTCGTAGGGGATCTTGGCGACCGACAGCGCCGCGGCGACCAGGCCGTGCCGGTCACGGCCGTTCATCGGGTTGGCGCCCGGTGCGAACGGCTCGCCCGCGCGGCGACCGTCGGGGGTGTTGCCGGTGTGGCGGCCGTAGACCACGTTCGACGTGATCGTGAGGACCGACTGGGTGTGCACGGCGTCGCGGTAGGCGGGGTAGCGGCGCACCAGCGCCATGAAGTCCTCCACCAGCCCCACGGCGAGGGAGTCGGCGCGGTCGTCGTTGTTGCCGTAGCGGGGGAAGTCGCCCTCCACCGCGAAGTCGACGGCCAGACCGGTGTCGTCGCGGATGACGCGCACCTTCGCGTGCTTGATCGCCGACAGGCTGTCGGCCACCACGGACAGGCCCGCGATGCCGCAGCCGAGCAGCCGCTGCGCCGGGTGGTCGTGCAACGCCATCTCGATGCGCTCGTAGGCGTACTTGTCGTGCATGTAGTGGATGATGTTCAACGCGTCGACGTAGGTGCGGGCCAGCCAGTCCAGGGTGCGGTCGAACGCCGCGCGCACCGCCGGGTAGGCCAGGTACTCGCCCGTCAGCGGCGCGGTCGCGGGGGCGACCTGTTCGCCGGTCGTTTCGTCACGGCCGCCGTTGATCGCGTACAGCAGCGCCTTGGCCAGGTTCACCCGCGCGCCGAAGAACTGCATCTGCTCGCCGACCCGCATGGCCGAGACGCAGCAGGCGATGGCGGTGTCGTCGCCGAAGCGCGGTCGGATCAACTCGTCGTTCTCGTACTGGATGGAGCTGGTGTCCACCGAGACCTTCGCGCAGAACCGCTTGAACCCCTCCGGCAGGGCCGGCGACCACAGCACGGTCAGGTTCGGCTCCGGTGCGGGACCGAGGTTGTAGAGGGTCTGCAGGAACCGGAAGCTGGTCTTCGTGACCAGGGGACGGCCGTCCTCGCCGACGCCGCCGATGCTCTCGGTGACCCAGGTCGGGTCGCCGGAGAACAGCTCGTCGTAGGCGGGGGTGCGCAGGAACCGCACGATCCGCAGCTTGATCACCAGGTCATCGACCAGCTCCTGCGCCCGCGACTCGGTCAGCCGCCCGGCCTCCAGGTCGCGCTGGAGGTAGACGTCCAGGAACGTGGAGGTGCGGCCCAGCGACATGGCCGCGCCGTTCTGCTCCTTCACCGCCGCCAGGTAGGCGTAGTACAGCCACTGCACCGCCTCGCGGGCGGTGCGCGCCGGTCCGGAGATGTCGTCGCCGTAAGAGGCGGCCATCTCCTTCAACTCGCCCAGGGCCCGGATCTGCTCGGCCAGCTCCTCGCGGTCGCGGATCACCTCCTCGGTCGACGGGACGGTGTCGATCGCGGCGCGTTCGGCGCGCTTGGCCTCGATGAGCCGGTCCACGCCGTACAGCGCGACCCGGCGGTAGTCGCCGATGATGCGCCCGCGCCCGTAGGAGTCGGGCAGGCCGGTGATGACCCCGGCGCGGCGCGCCTTCTTGATCTGCTCGGTGTAGGCGTCGAACACGCCGTCGTTGTGGGTCTTGCGGTACTTGGTGAACACCTCGCGGACGGCCGGGTCCAGCTCGTAGCCGTACGCCCGCAACCCGGCTTCGACCATGCGCAGGCCGCCGTTGGGCATGATCGCCCGCTTGAGCGGCGCATCGGTCTGCAACCCCACGATGAACTCGTGGTCCCGGTCGAGGTACCCGGGGCCGTGCGAGGTGATGGTGGACGGGGTGTGCACGTCCACGTCCAGCACCCCGCGCCGCCGCTCCTCGGCGAACGACCCGGACAGGCCCCGCCACAGCCCGGCCGTGCGCTCGGTCGGCCCGGCCAGGAACCCGGCGTCGCCGGTGTAGGGGGTGTAGTTGTCCTGGACGAACCCGCGCACGTCGATCCCGATCCGCCAGCCCCCGCCGCGGAACCCCGCCCACGCGTCCAGCCGTTCCTCCACCGCGGTCATCGCGTCAGCACCACCTTCAGCGCGCCGGTCTCGGCTGCCCGCGCGAACACGTCGTAAGCGGTTTCCATCTCGTCCAGGGCGAAGTGGTGGGTGGCGAACCGGGCCGCGTCCAGGTGCCCGGTCGCGAGCATCCGCAGCAGCGTCGGCGTCGACACGGTGTCCACCAGGCCCGTGGTGATCGTCGCGTTGCGGATCCACAGCCGCTCCAGGTGCAGGGTTGCCGGCGCGCCGTGCACGCCGACGTTCGCCACCCGGCCACCGGGCCGGATCAGCCGCGCGCACAGCTCGAAGGTCTCCGGCACGCCGACCGCCTCGATCGCCACGTCCACGCCCCGGCCGCCGGTCAGCTCGAACACCACGCGCTCGACGTCCTCGGTCGGGGTGACGGTCACGTCCGCGCCGAACTGCTTCGCCGCCGCCAGGCGGGTCGGGTCCAGGTCGACGGCCACGACGAGACCCGGGCTGAACAGCCGGGCGGTCTCGACCGCGGCCAACCCGATCGGGCCCGCGCCGACGACGACCACCGCCTGACCGGGCCGGACCGCGCCGTTGAGCACGCCCACCTCGTAGGCGGTGGGCAGGATGTCCGACAACATCACCGCCGCGTCGTCCGCGACGTCGTCCGGGAGCAGGTGCGTCGAGGTGTCGGCGAACGGGACCCTCAGGCGCTCCGCGTGCGTGCCGTCCACCGTGTGGCCGAGGATCCAGCCACCGCCGCCCAGGCACTGGCCGTAGACACCGGTCCGGCAGTACTCGCAGCGCCCGCACGCGCTGATGCACGACACCAGCACCCGGTCGCCGGGCTTGACGCCCGTGACCGCCGCTCCGACCTGCTCGACCACGCCGACCGCCTCGTGGCCCAGCACCCGGCCGGGCTCGACCTCGGGCACGTCGCCCTTGAGGATGTGCAGGTCGGTGCCGCAGATGGTGGCCGCGGTGACCCGCACGACCGCGTCGGTCGGGGCGGCCGGCTCGGGGTCCGGCACGTCCTCCCAGGCCCGTTGGCCGGGCCCGTGGAAAACCATCGCCTTCATGGCGTCCTCCTCGAAGTGCGCTCCACCTCCGACCCTCCTCGGCCCGGGAGCCGGGGGACAGGGCAGCCGGTCCCGGGTGGGGAAGGCGAAGGTCCCGGTCGGGTCCGGGCTGTTCGCCGCTGCCCGGTCAGCAGGACGCGGTGCACCGTGGGAGGCGAGAAGGAAGGTGGTTCGCCATGGCCCGGGCACTCGTGGTCTACGAATCCATGTTCGGCAACACCAAGACCATCGCCGAGGCGGTCAGGGAAGCCCTGGCCGCCGACGTCGTCGAGGTCTCCGACGCACCCGACGTCCTGCCCGACGACGTCGGCCTGCTGGTCGTCGGTGCGCCCACGCACGCCTTCGGCCTCAGCCGCCCCACCACCCGCCGGTCAGCCGCCGACCAGGCCACCGGTGACCTGGTGTCCACCGGCCGCGGCGTCCGGGAGTGGCTGGACACCCTCGCACCGCTCGGGCACCACGTCACCGCGCACGCCTTCGACACCAGGGTCGAGGTCGGGTGGCTGCCCGGCTCCGCGGCCAAGGCCATCGCCAAGCGCCTGCGCGGACCTGAACGTCTGATCGTCGTCCACGGGATCTGCGCGTCCTCGAAGTTGAACGGCCACACCGCCGACACCGACGCCGGCGCGGCCAGCGTCGCCGTCGTGGTCAGCACTTCGCCGAGCAGGACCAGGCGTCGTCGGGGGAACAGCGCGCAGAGCGTGTTGACGACGACGCCGAGTGCCAGGCCGGTGTCGACCCACACCACGACTTCGACGGCGTCATCCGTGAGGAACGGGACCGCGCGCCACCCCGGGGACCCGTTGATCAGGGTCAACAAGACCGCGTCGACCACCGCGCCGACCAGGTGGCCGACACGTGGTCCCGCGGTGGTGGGCGGTCGGGTCGATGTGCTCGTCATCGTCCATCCACCGGATCGGTTGGCGTTGTCACATCCGTCGTCAGTTGCCGAAGAGGTCACGGGCAGGGACGAAGGACCGCGGTGGGGCGAGGCCGGAGTCCCGCCCCACCACGCCTCTCGTCGCCCCGTCAGGTCTGAGGCGGCTCGTGGCGCTCGACGTCGATCGACCACTCGCTCGCCAGGGCCGCGATCGCCGCGACGGCGGTCACGACGGGGGCGACGACCGCCACGACGACGCCTGCCGTCACGGGGATCTCCACCACGGTGCGGCCTTCGTCGTCCTTGATGAGCAGACGCCGAACGTTGCCCTCGTGGAGCAGTTCCCTGACCTTCTCGACGAGCGCTTCCCCGCGCAGGCGCGCGGTCTTCGGGGCTTCCAGCTGCTCGGTCATGTCGGACCTCCGTTCCCGGTCACCTGGGAGGGTGTGCCGGCCGGC
This sequence comes from Actinosynnema sp. NPDC059797, assembly GCF_042732085.1. NCBI lineage: Bacteria > Bacillati > Actinomycetota > Actinomycetes > Pseudonocardiales > Pseudonocardiaceae > Actinosynnema > Actinosynnema sp. NPDC059797. The sequence goes on along the minus strand of NZ_JBHWIE010000282.1, from coordinate 3,528 downwards.
GGGTGACGTCCTCGACGTCGGCCGGCGCAGCGTCGAGGAGTTGGTGCGCGAGGTCGGACAGCGCCCTCGCGGTGGCGAGCTCGTCGCCGGTTCCGGGAGATGTCGGTGCCGGCGTTCGTGGTGGACGCGGCCCAGGCCGGTCGTGGTGGTGCCGGGCGCGGTGTCGTGGCGGTCCCCTCCTCCTCTGCCTCCGGCGTTCCCGGGAGCGGGGCGGTGGCACAGGGACCTTCGGCTCGCTCCGGTCGGGATTCGATCGCGGTGCGCCACGCGGCAGGGCCCACGTCCCCGGGGACCACCGTCGAGGACGGCACCGCTCCGTCCGGCGGTGGAGCCGCCGTCACCTGTCCGGTCGGGACCTCCGACCCTGGATGAGCGCTGTGGTGGAGGCCGAAGCTGTAGGCGCTCGTGCGGGAGCCCGCCGCCACGTGCAGGCGGGGCGACGGCGCGAGGGCACACCCGCCCGCGTCGATGTGCCGCGGATGCCACGTCTGCACCGAGGAGGACGTCATGACCGGTCGCTCGGACGACTACCGCACCCGTCACCCGGTCCAGGACAAGGGCTTCGTCGTCACGTGGCCCCCGGAGGACGACCGTTCGGGGACCGCGGTCTTCCCGGACGGGAGGTCGCCTTCGACGGAAGGGTTCCACGCGGGGTGGCTGTGGGCCGGGGGAGCGGCGACCGCGCTGGTCGCGGGGCTGCTGGCGATCGTCGGCATCCTGGCCGCCCGCGGCCTGCTCGACGCCGCCGTGCTCGCGCCGAAGGGCGAGGGTACGTGGGGCAACGCCAACACCCTGACCTACACCCTGGCTGCGGCGCTCTGCGCTTTCGCGGCCACGGGACTGATGCAGCTGCTGCTGACCACCACCCCGCGGGCGACCCGGTTCTTCACGTGGATCATGTTGCTGCTGACCGCCATCGCCGTGGTGCTGCCGCTGAGCCTCGACGTCGGCGCCGAGAGCCGCGTCTTCACCGCCCTGCTCAACGCGGTGATCGGAATGATGATCACCGCGTTGTTGTGCGGTGTCGCGGGCAGCGCCCGCCGACAGCGGATCGCGTGAGCCGGTGTCACCCGATCGACCTCGTCCTCGCCCGCCGTCATCGCCGCGATCCGCCGCGCGTTCGCGGACTCGGCCGGCAGCTCGCCGAACACCTCCCGCAGCGCGGTGACCTCGCTGCCCGGCGCGAGCAGCGCCAACTGCGCCTGGGAGGGCACCACCACCCGCTCGCCCGCCGACCGCCGCTCCTCCTGGTAGGTGTCCAGCAGCCCGGCGGGCGCCCACCCCCGGACCTCGGCGGCCGGCTTCCACCCGAGGTTGGGGGAACGCGTCCACCGGCCGGGGTGGGGCGGCGTCCTCGCTCAGCCCCTCGTACAGGCCGCGGTGGTCCGTCAACCGCACGACCTGGCCGACCAGCCCGCCCGCCTGCGGCACCGGCACGCGCCGGGGCGACCGCTCGACCACGACCGGCCGGACCCCGGCCAGGCACAGCTCACCGGCCGGCACCGAGCCGACCGGACCCGCGCCGACGATCACCACGTCGGCCGTCCCCACCGCCGAGGCGGTCATGCGCACCACTCCGGGTGGTCGGAGGTCTCGTGCATCACGCGAAGTAGTGACCGGCGTCCAGGTCCTCGATCAGCCCCGGCCCGATCGGCTGCCAGCCGAGCAGGTCGCGGGTCAGCGCGCCGGAGGCGGGCTGGTCGACCCCGAGGAGCCCGCCGAGGAAGCCGAACCCCTCGGCCGGGACGGCGGCCACGGGCAGCCCCAGGTGGCGGCCGATGACCTCGGCGACCTCCCGGATCGGCACGCCCTCGTCGCCGACGGCGTGCAGCACCGACCCGGCCGGGGCCTGCTCCAGCGCCAGGCGGAACAGGCGCGCGGCGTCCCCCACGTGCACGGCGGGCCAGCGGTGGGAGCCGTCGCCGACGTAGCCGGAGACGCCCCGGTCGCGAGCGGTGTCGACCAGCACCCTGACGAACCCCCGGTCGCCGGTGCCGTGCACGGACCGGGGCAGCCGCACCACCGAGGAGCGGACACCGCGCGCGGCCAGGCCGACCGCCGCCCGCGCGTTCACGTCGCGCAGCACCGCGAACCCCTCGCCCTCGGCCCGGTCGCGCTCGGTCGCCACCCCGCCGGGCACGACCGGCGTCCCGGACGTGACGACCAGCGGCTTGCCGGAGCCCTCCAGGGCCGCGCCGAGCGCCTCGACGACCCGCCCCTCCTCCCGCGCCGACTCCTCGAAGCGGCTGAAGTCGTGGCCGAAGGCGAGGTGGACCGCCCCGTCCGCGCCCGCCGCCGCGTCGCGCAGCAGGTCCAGGTCCGCCAGGTCGCCGCGCAGCACCTCGGCGCCCAGCGCGGCGGCGGCCGCGGCCGAGCGGTCCGACCTGGCCAGGCCGACGACGTGGTGGCCGGCCCCGATCAACTCGGGGACGAGCGCCGAGCCGATCCAACCCGCCGCGCCGGTGACGAGAACACGCATGAGAAGCCTCCTGGGAACGCCCCTGTCCGACTTGGTGCCGGACGAGTGATGGGACTTGGTCTCATCACCGTAGCAGAGTGATGGGACCAAGTCCCGTCGCCTATCCTGTGGGCATGGCCCGATGGGAACCCGACGCGCGGGACCGGCTGCTGCGCGCCGCGCTCGACCTGTTCGCCGAACAGGGCTACGACGACACCACCGTCATCGGGATCGCCCAACGGGCAGGGCTGACCAAGAGCACCTTCTTCAGGCACTTCCGCGACAAGCGGGAAGTGCTCTTCGGCGGCCAGGACCTCCTCAACGGACTCCTCACCGAGGGCATCGCGAACGCCCCCGGCGCCGCGTCACCGCTCGACGCCGTGGAAGCCGCCCTGGACGCCGTCGCCACGGTCTTCACCCCCGACCGGCGCGACTACGCGCCCGCCCTCCTCGCCGTCGTCGCGGCCAACAGCGAACTGCGCGAGCGCGACGCGCTCAAGCGCACCGGCTTCGCCGACGCCATGACCGCGGCGCTGCGCCGCCGCGGCGTCCCCGACCGGCCCGCGAGCGTCGCCGCCTGGCTCGGCGTCCTCGCGTTCGGCGAGGCATACTCGCGCTGGGCCGACCCCGCCAACCACGAGGGGTTCGGCGAACTCGCCCGGCAGGCGCTCCACGAGCTGCGGACGACCATCGCCGAACTCCGCTGAACCCGATCCCACCGGCCCGCGGAAGAGGGCACCGCGGCCGCTGGTGAGCCCGAACGGCTTCGCGCCGGCCGCCACGCTCGAAGGCGAACTGCCGGACGGGACGCCGGTCCGCATCCCGCGCTGCCTGCTGGTCGAGGTCGAGGACGGCCTGATCGTCCGCATCAACGAATTCGGCGACCGCGGCCAGCGCGAACCTTACGACCGAGTCCCGAGAGCTGCCGGGGAACATCGGACCTGATCCGCGGACCACGGAGCCGTTTGATCGTGGCGCCGCAGGTCACGGCGCAGGTTGAACGGCCGGGCGCGTGGGTTGAGCGGCGGCCCTCTCACCCCCCGGTGTCCGGTGCACCGCTGGTGTACCGG
>NZ_JBHWIE010000281.1:0-9244 GCF_042732085.1 Actinosynnema sp. NPDC059797 | reverse complement strand
AGCCAGATCCCCGTCCCGGGCTCCCGCGTCGGGTAGCCGAAGCCGATCACCGCGATCCCGGCGACCACCACCAGCGCCGGCATGTGCCACAGGTAGACGCTCATGAAGCGCGGGCCGAGCAGGCCCAGCGCCGCCGAGACCGCCGGGCGCCGGGCGAACGCGTTCAGCGCCGGGCGCAGCGCCAGCAGCAGGCCCACCTGGCCGATGCCCAGCGCCACCAGCAGCACGCTCGGCGGGCTCATGTTCGACATGGGCGCGCCGGGCATCCCGATCATGCTCGCCGGGTACGGGCCGAAGAACACCATCAGCGCGGTGACGCCGTAGCCCGCGGCCGACATCGCCAACGCGCTCCGGCGGCGCAGCGCGCCCAGCCGGCCCTCGGTGTAGTGGAAGCCGACCTGGTGCACCGCCAGCCACACGAACACCGCGTTCGCGTAGCCGACCAGCCACACGTCGTTGAACCGGGCCAGGTCCACCAGCACGCCGGCGACCGCCAGGGCCACGGGCACGCCCAGCCCCCACCGGCTGTGCGCGGCCACCGCCAGCGGCGTGACCAGCACGGTGAGCAGGTAGACCGCCAGGAACCACAGCAGCTGGGCGGCGACCGCGCCCGCGACCTCGACGGGATGCTCGGCGACACCGGCGAAGCGCAGCAGGCCGGGCACGACCAGCCACACCGCCAGCAGCGGCAGCGCGGGCAGCAGCAGGCGCCGCACGCGCGCGGCCAGCCAGTCGCGGCCGGTGCCGCCCGCCGCCTGCACCCGGCGCAGGGACAGCAGGTTGGCCGCGCCGCCCGCGAAGAACACCAGGGGCATGACCTGGGACAGCCAGGTGAACAACCACCAACCCGGCGTGGTCAGCGCGTTGCCCGTGCTCAGGCGACCGGCGGAGTAGCCGAGCACCGGCATCAGCCAGTGCTGTGCCACGACGCCGACGATGGCCAAAGCGCGGACCACGTCGAGGAACAGATCACGTACCCCGGTGTGCGACGGGCTCGAAGACATGATCCCCAGCATGGCCGCGACGACGGCCCCGCACAGCGGTGCAAGCCTCCGTTCCCAGGTCGACTTTTCCCCACCCCAGGGGTGGGGGAAAGCCCACCCCCGGGGTCCGTCCAGACATCTCGCCGGTCAGGCCGGCGACTCGGCCTTACCGCCCTTGACCAGGAAGGAACCGGCCACCGCCGCCAGCGAGGCCACCGCCGCGAACAGCAGCGCCGTGTGCAGGCCGCCCATCTCGGCGCTCACCGCGGGCTGACCGGACGCGGCCAGGTCCGCGGCCCGCCCGCTCATCACGCTCACCAGCAGCGCCACCCCGGCCGCGGCGGCCAGCTGCTGCGTCGTGCTGAAGATCGCGCTGCCGTGGGAGTACAGCCTGGACGGCAGGGCGCCCAGGCCGGCGGAGAACAGCGGCGTGAACGAGAACGCCAGCCCCAGGCTCAGCACCAGGTGGAACACCAGCACCAGCGCGGCGGGCGTCGAGGCGTCGAACGAGGCCGCGAACCACAGGGACGCGCTGGTCGCGACCGTGCCGATGATCAGCAGCAACCGCGGGCCCACCCGGTCGTAGAGCCGGCCGACCAGCGGCGACAGCAGACCCATCAGCAGGCCGCCGGGCAGCAGCAGCAGGCCCGTGGCCAGCGGGTCGAGCCCCAGCACGTTCTGGATGTAGATCGGCAGGATCGTGGCGACGCCGAGCAGCAGGCCCATCATGACCATCATCAGGGCGCTGGCCAGGGTGAACGTGCGGAAGGCGAACGTCCTGAGGTCCAGCAGGGCGCGTTCGCGGCGCTGGAGCGACACCTGCCGCAGCACGAACGCCGTGATGCCACCCACGCCCACCGCCAGCGACGCCCACAGCGTCGCGGAGGCCGACCCGGAGGCGTGCCCGATGCTGGACAGGCCGTAGACCAGCCCGCCGAAGCCGAACACCGACAGCACCACCGACGGCACGTCCAGCGGCGCCTCGCTCGACTCGCCGATGTTCGTGACCATGCGCAGCCCCAGCACGAGGGTCGCCAGCGCGATCGGCAGCACCGACCAGAACATGGCGCGCCAGCCGAACAGGTCCAGCACCACGCCCGACACCGTCGGCCCGATCGCCGGCGCCACCGAGATGACGATCGAGATGTTGCCCATCAGCGCGCCGCGGCGGGCCGGCGGCACGAGCGTCATGACCGTCGTCATCAGCAGCGGGAGCATGATCGCGGTGCCGCTCGCCTGCACCACGCGCGCCGCCATCAGCACGGTGAAGCCCGGCGCCAGCGCCGCGATCAGGGTGCCCGAGCTGAACAGGCCCATCGCCACGCCGTACAGCACGCGCGTGCGCACCCGCTGGATCAGGTAGCCGGTGATCGGGATGACCACCGACATGGTCAGCAGGAAGCCCGCGGTGAGCCACTGGCCCACCGCCGCGGTCACGTCCAGCTCGGTCAGCAGCACCGGGAGCGCCACGCCCATGATCGTCTCGTTCAGGATGACGACGAACGTGGCGACGAGCAGCACCCCGATCACGGTGCGGTCGCCGCGGCTGAGCGAGGGCGGGGCCGTCGCGATGTCGGGTGCGGCGCCGGGCACGGTGCCCGGCGCGTCGGTGGAAGTCATGCGGGATCCCCCAGGGAACAACGGGCGCGGAGACGGGCGACAGCGCCCAGATCACCGTCAAGACTACCGGGGGCGCGCCGGTGGCGAACGTCCGTTTCCACGGTCGACGAACGACGTGCGAACGGTCACAACGGCCTTCGCGCCACCGGTTCCGCGCGGCCGGACCCCGCCGCCCCGGCCGCGCCGTCCGAATCGGACGACCTGCGGCGGACCGGCGTGCCCGCGTAGGCTCGGCGGGGTCGGAGGGAGCGCGCATGACGGACGAGGAGCTGGTCGTCGAGTTCGCCCTGGCCCGCCTCGACCACCCCGACCTGGACCTGGAGGAGGTCGCCGCGCTCGTGGTCCGACGCGTGGGCCCGGAGCACATGCTGGAGTTCGCCTCCCGCACCCTCGCGGTCCGCGACGAGCTGCGCGGCGCGCTGTTCCCCTCCGCCGTCGAGCACGTGCTGCGCGTGGTGCTGACCCTGCGCGGGCCCGTCGACTGAACCGCCGGACCTCGTCGGGATGGCGGTTGATCCGCGTGGCGGGTGTCGCCATGATGACCCTTGTCGCTGCTTGACCGACAAGGGGGTAGTCCGGTGAAGAATTGCCGAACGGTGCTCGTCGGGCTGGTGGCGGTGCTCGTCTCGGCGGTGCTCGTCGCGGTGGTGGCGCCGGCGGCGCCCGCCCAGGCCGCGACGGCGCTGCCCGCGGCGAACTTCCGGCTCAAGGCCACCGCACCCTCCGGGCTGATCGACGACCTCGACGCCGCGCTGCCCAACGTGGGCGTCCCGACCGTGGTCGGCGACGGCAACCGGGCCGCCACCCCCTGTGCCCCGGCGGCGGCCAACCGGGTCGCCGCGTTCTGCTGGAACAGCGGGGACGACGACGTCGCGTACTGGGTGCCCCAGGGCATCACCACGACCGCCGACGCCTACGGCGAGGCGACCTACGAGGGCGCCACCGCGATCCTGGTGAGCTGGTACGACAACGGCTCCGACGGGATCGAGCGCGGCGTCCGCGTCTCGTTCGTCGACTACTCCACCCCCTCCGCGCCGACCTACCGCCACGTCCTGCTCGTCGAGCCCTACGCCAACGCCTCGGGCCAGGCCTCGTTCCGGCCCGTGAACCTGCACGCCGGCGGCATGTTCTGGTACGGCCACCACCTCTACGTCGCGGCCACGGGCAGCGGCTTCCGGGTCTTCGACCTGCGCCACCTCTGGCAGACCAGCACCTCGGACGGCGGCGCGATCGGCCGCCAGGCCGACGGCAGCTACCAGGCCTTCGGCTACAAGTACGTGCTGCCGCAGGTCTTCGCCTACGACCAGTCGACCACCAACGGGCACGCGAACATCCGCTTCTCGTTCGCCGCGCTGGACCGCACCAGCACCCCGGACAGCGTCGTGGTCGGCGAGTACGCCAACCCCGGTGCGGGCAGCCGCCTGTTCCGCTTCCCGATCGACCACACCGACCGGATGCTGGTCGAGTCCGCCGACGGCTACGCCCGCGCGAGCGAGGCGTACGAGGTGTCGGTGCAGAGCATGCAGGGCGCGACCGCGATCAACGGCAAGTTCTACCTGTCGACCAGCGACGGCAGCGGCAACAGGGGCGACCTGGCCACGTTCACGCCCGGCGGCCCGGTCGTCATGCGCGCCGACGTGCTGCCGATCGGGCCCGAGGACCTCTCCTACTGGCCGGCCAAGGGGCAGCTCTGGTCGCTGACCGAGTACGCGGGCAGCCGCTCGGTCTTCGCCGTGCGCGCCTCCGCTTACTGACGCCGCCGGAGGCCCGGCGGCGCGCACCCCCGCTCACCCCGGCTCGGCCGTCGGCAGCGTCAACGTGGTCCGGACCGGGTCCAGCACGAACATCGTCGTGTAGCGGCGGATGTTGGGCGCGCTCTTCAGCACCTCGTCGGCGACCTCGCGGTGGTGGGCCATGCCCGTCGTCGCGAGGATCACCACGTAATCGCAGTCGCCCGACACGTTGTAGACCTGCTGCACGTGCGGGTTGGCCAGCACCCGCGCGCGGAACTCCGCGTGCGCCTCCACCGATTCCCGGTCGAGCGTGACCGTGCAGACGGCCAGCAGCACGTCAACCGCCTTGCGGGGGTCCAGCACCGCCACCGTGCGGTCTATCAGCCCGGTCTCCCGGTAGCGGCCGATGCGCCGCTGCACGGCGCTGGGCGACAGCCCCGCCAGCTCGCCGAGGGTGGCCAGGGTGCGTGCGCTGTCCTGCTGGAGCAGGGCCAACAGGGTGTGGTCGATGTCGTCCAAGGCGATCCGCGGCACGCAACGATTTTGCGCGGTGCCGGGAGAACTTTCAATCGCGTCCCGGCCGAACCCGGCTAGTCTCACCACCCGGGCGCGCGGGTCGCGGTCGAAATCGAGCCGAAAGCCGGGGTGAATCCACGGTCGTTAGCGTTGGCCATCGGTAGCGTTCACATTCCGGATGTAAGAGGGCGGACACACGATGTCTGGCGTTGTCGCATTAACCGCGCACACCGTTTCCGAAACCGAATTGAACGATCTGGTGAACGGCGGGAAACCGCCCGCCGCACTCGCCGAATTCGCCCGCGACTCCGGGCGGGAGGGATTCCTGCTGCTGCGCGGCCTGCCGATCGGGGAAATCCCGCCGACGCACGTCGACGGCCGGCCCGCCACGCTGACCGGGCACCCCACGGACGACGTGCTGCGCGGCTTCGCCGACGCGCTCGGCACGATGGTCGGCTACGCCGAGGAGAAGGGCGGCGCCCTCGTCCACGAGGTGCAGCCGGTGCCCGGCGACGAGACCAGGATCGAGAACTCCGGCTCGGTCGCCTTCGACTTCCACACCGAGAACGTCCACCACCCGCTGCGCCCGGACTACCTGGGCCTGATCTGCCTGCGCCAGGACCACCTCGGCGTGGCCGCCACCCGGGTCGCCTCCGGCCGGGCCGCCCTGGAGCTGCTGGACCCCGGCACCGCGGCGACCCTGCGGCAGCCGGTGTTCCACAGCAACCACCCGTCGTCGTTCACCCGCGACGGCGCGGAGGTCGCGCCCGCCGGGCCGCACCCCGTGTTCTACGGCGACCCGGCCCGCCCGTTCCTGCGGTTCAACTCGCACAACACCTTCGCGGTCACCCCGGCGGGCCGCGCCGCGCTGGTCCGGCTCGCCGAGGCGCTGGAGGAGGTGTGCCACGACGTGCTGCTCGAACCCGGCGACTGCGTGATCGTCGACAACACCGTCGCCGCGCACGGCCGCAGCGCGTTCGTGCCCCGCTACGACGGGCAGGACCGCTGGCTGCGCCGCTTCTACTCGGTCCGCTCGTTCCCGCGGGTCGTGCAGGACATGATGGCCGGCTCCCGCGTCATCCCCGCCCTCGGCGACATCCGGGGCGTCTGGTGACCGCCGTCGAACCCCGCGTCGACCACACCACCGCCGACGTCGAGGCCGCGTGGCGCGAGCGGACGCCGGCGCCGGTCCGCGCCTACGTGGCGGGCGGCGCGGGCGCGGACGGCACGGTCGAGGGCAACGAGGCCGCGTTCCGGTCGGTCTGGCTGAGCCCGCGCGGCATCCGCGCCTCCGGCGGCGAGCCGGACACCGGCACCACCCTGCTCGGCCACGAGCTGACCAGCCCGGTGGTGCTGGCACCGACCAGCCCGCAGCGGCTGCTGCACCCGGACGCCGAACTGGCCACCGCCCGCGCCGCCGCCCGCCGGGGCGCGCTGTCGATCGTCAGCACCGACACCCACCACCCGTTCCCCGACATCGCGGCCGCGTCACCCGGCCTGACCTGGTTCCAGCTCTACGGCTACCGGGACCGCGCGCACGTCGCCGAGACCGTCGCCTACGCCGAGCGGGGCGGTGCGACGGCCCTCGTGGTCACCGTCGACGCCTCGGACAGCGCCCGCCGCGTCGGCACCTGGCGCGCCGGGTTCCGGCTGCCCGACGACGTCGACTACGGCACGCTGCGCGCGGTGGGCGTGCTCGACGGCGCCGCGCCCGCCTCCGGCCGGCTGGACCGGCTGCCGGTCACCTGGGCGGACCTGGCCTGGCTGCGCGAGCTGACCTCGCTGCCGCTGCTGGTCAAGGGCGTGCTGCGGGCCGAGGACGCGCGCCGCTGCGCGGCCGAGGGCGCGGACGGCGTCATCGTGTCCAACCACGGCGGGCGCCAGCTCGACGGCGTCGTGCCCAGCCTCGTCGCACTCGCCCGCATCGCGCCCGAGCTGCCCGCCGGGACCGCGGTCCTGGTCGACGGCGGCGTGCGGTCCGGCGTGGACGTCGCCAAGGCGCTGGCGCTGGGCGCCCACGCCGTCTGCCTCGGCCGGCCCTACCTGTGGGGGCTAGGCCTGGACGGCGAGGCCGGCGTCGGCCGGGTGCTCGACCTCGTCGACGCCGAGCTGCGCGACGCGCTGCGCCAGCTCGGCGTGTCCTCGGTGGCCGAGCTGGACCGGTCCTTCGTCGCCCTCCCCGGCGCGCACCCCCTGTGAAACCCCTCCTGATTGGCGGTCCCATGTCCTCCAGCCCCGTCCAGTTCACCCGCGGCGTCCCGCCGGAGGAGGTGCTGCTCGTGGACGAACTGGCCAAGATCACCACCGAGGTGCTCGCCGAACGGCCCGCCGAGGTGTTCCAGTACCCGCGCATCGGCGGCAACCTCGGCGATGAGCGGCTGCGCGCGGCCCTGGCCTCCCGCCACGGCGTCGACCCCGCGCGGGTGTTCGTCGGCAACGGCTCGCTCCAGGTCCTCGACCTGCTGGCGCAGCTCCTGCTGGGCCCCGCCGGCGGGGACGTCGTGGTGGAGTCGCCGACCTACGACCGCGCCGGCCTGATCTTCCAGCGCCACGGCGGCCGCGTGCTCGGCGTCCCGCTGAACCAGGACGGCCTCGACGTCGAGCGGCTGGGAGCGCTCGTCGCCCGGCGGCGACCGGCGTTCCTCTACACCATCCCCGACTTCCAGAACCCCAGCGGCGTGTGCGCGTCGGAGGCCAACAGGCGGGCGCTGGTCGACCTCGCCGAGCGGCACGGCCTCACGATCGTCGAGGACACCCCGTACCGCAGGCTCCGGTTCCGCGGCGTCGAGCAGCCCTCGCTCGCCGAGCTGGCGCCGGACCGGGTCGTCACGGTGGGCTCGCTGAGCAAGGTGCTCAGCCCCGGCCTGCGCGTCGGCTACGCCATCGGCGACCCCGCGCTGGTGGCCGGGCTGGCGGAACTGGGCGAGGGCACCTACCTCACGCCGACCCCGCTGTCCCAGGCCGTGGCGGCGCGGTGCCTGGAGCTGGGGGTGGTGGACAGCGCGGTCGCCACCGCCGTGTCGTTCCTCAAGCCGCGGCACGACGCGGCCGTCGCGGCGACCCGCGAGGCGTTCGGCGACCAGCTGGTGGCCGAGCCGGGCGGCGGCTACTTCCTCAGCGTGCTCGCGCGGTCCGAGCTGCCGGAGGCGGAGTTCCTGGCCGCGGCGGCCGACGCGGGCGTGCGCCTGGCCCGCGGGTCGGCGTTCTTCCCGGGCGGGCTGCCGGACGACCGGCTGTTCCTGCGCCTGCCGTTCCAGGCGCTGCCCGAGGCCGAGTTCGCCCGCGGCGTGCGGCTGCTGGCCGACGTGCTGGCCCGATGACCAGGTCGGACCTGCTGGCCAGCCTGGCCGTGGGCACGCTGGGCGCGGTGGCGATGGGCAGCGCCGCGCCCGCGCTGAAGATGCTCGCGTCCACCGAGCTGTCGCCGGTCAACGTGATCCAGGTGCGGACGGTGATCGGCGCGCTCGCGCTGCTCACCGCCGCCCTGCTCCTGCGGTGCGGCCGGCTGCTCGTCCCGCGCCGCGACTGGTGGCTGGTGGCGGTGTACGGCGTGGTGACCATCGCGGTCAACCAGGTCCTCTACACCGTCGCCCTGGCCAGGCTGCCCGTGGGCGTCGCGCTCTTGCTGGAGTACCTCTCGCCCGTGCTGGTGGCGCTGTGGGTGCGGTTCGTGCGGCGTGAGCGGGTGCCCAACCTGCTGTGGGTGGGCATAGCGATCCTGCTGGCGGGACTGGCCCTGGTCAGCAAGGTCGGCTCGGCCTCGGGGCTGGACGGCGTCGGCGTGATCTTCGGCCTGCTGGCGGCGCTGACCCTGGCGGGCCGGTTCCTGCTCGCCGAACGCGGCCTGCGCACGCACGACCCGCTGGTCATGGCCACCTGGGGCGGCTGCCTGGGCGCAGTCGCGCTGGTCGCGGCGGGCGTGGTCGCCCCGTTCCCGGTGTCGGCGCTCGGCGGGACGGCGACCCTCGGCGGGGCCTCCGCCCCGGTGTGGGCGCTGGCCCTGTACGTGGGGCTGGTCGGCATGGCGGGCGCGATCCTGCTCGCGGTCGTGGCCCAGCGCACCATCCCGTCGACCTCGGCGAGCCTGGTGGCCGCGCTGGAGATCGTCGTGGGCGGCGTGCTGGCCGCGGTGGTGCTCGGCGAGCGGCTGACCCCGGCGCAGTGGGTCGGCTCGGCGGGGATGCTCGTGGGCATCGTGCTCGCCCAGGTCGCGGTGGCCCGGCGGGCGGGGAGGCCCGCGCCCGTCACGGGAGCGGTGGCGGGTGGTGGCGCGGCTCCGGGGCCGGGATCGGGAGCAGGTCCGGCGCCGGGCGTCGGACCTGCCCCGGCGGCCGGGTCGGGTGCCGGGGCCGGCGCGGGGGTGCCGCGGTGAGCACCGGGTCCCTGCTGTTC
>NZ_JBHWIE010000280.1:0-9256 GCF_042732085.1 Actinosynnema sp. NPDC059797 | reverse complement strand
GCCGACGCCAGCGCGGACGCCACCTGCCAGCCGACCCCCGCCACCAGCGCCTCCGGCAGCGGCCCGCGCTCGTCGACCAGCTCGGCCAGCGTCCGCGAGGGCAGGTACTCCATCACCAGGCACGGCTTGCCGCCGTGCTCGACGACGTCGTGCACGCTGATCGCGTGCGGGTGCCGCACCTTGGCGGCGACCCGCCCCTCGCGCACGATCCGCTCCACGGCGTCCGGCGAGCCGCCCGCGCCGAGGAACTTGACCGCGACGTCCCGCCCCAGCCGCTCGTCCCGCGCCCGCCACACGACACCGGCGGCCCCGCGGCCGAGCAGCGACACGAGCCGGTACCGCCCGGCGATGACCTCGTCCCGTTCCGACACAACTAGACGCTACTGCCCCACCCAGCCCACCGGCTACCTCCGTTTGCCCCGCGCTTCGGGACCGGCCGGCCGGGCGCCCACCCGCCGAGCCGTCCACAGTGGAGCGCCGGGCCGCCGGCCGGGCCGCCGCCTTGACAGCGCCCGCCCGCGCCTGTTCCGCTCGGCACATGGGCTCCCGCGCTCCGAACGCCGAAACCGCCTACCGGCACGCGCTGCGCCTGGACGACCGCGGCCGGGCGCTGACCGACGCGTTCGGGTGGAGCGTGCTGCTGCTCGGCGACGGCTCGGCGGTGGCCCGCGAGTTCGCGGAGGGGCACCACCCCGGCGCCGCGGCCCCGGTGCGGTCCGCGTCGTTCCCCGGTGCGGGCGGGTCGGCGTTCGCGCGGCGGCTGGGCGTCGAAGCGCACGTGCCCTGCCTGGTCGTGTGCGCCGACGTCGAGGACCGCCGCGTGCACGTGCTGCCGCTCGCCGACCGCGCGGCCGACGAGGCGCACCGGCGCGTCCAGGGCTGGGTCGACGAGTTCCACGAGGCGAACCGCGAGCTGCTGGAGCGGTGGACCGGGGTCGAGCGGGAGCTGCGCCTGCTGGTCGACGCGGTGTCCGGCCCGCTGTGGGCGGCGCGGATCAGGGAGACCGAGCGGCTCCGGGACCTGCGGGTGGCGCACCGGCTCGCGGCGCTGCTCGCGTCGCCGCCGGACGACCTCGCCGCGCTGGACGCGGTCCTCGCCGACACCACCGACCTGCCGTGGCGGCTGGTCGACGCGCTGCGCGACCACCGGCGGCGGGTCGCCGAGCTGGAGGGCGAGTCGGCGGCACGGGAGCGGATGGCCGCGACCGCCGCCGAGCTGGCCGGCGCCGACGACCGCGGCGACGTGCGGCGGCTCCTGGCGCGCCTCACCGCGGACGCCACCGCGCGCCGCGCGCTCGACCACGACACCGCGTCCTCCCTGGCCGCCGCGCGCACCGCGTTCACCCGCGACGACGCCGAGGGAGCCCGGCGGTGGCGCGAGGACAACGGGCCGCTGTTCGCGCTGCCGGTGTTCACCGCCGCCCGCCACTCGTGGCACTGGATCGCCGACCAGGGCCGCGAGTGGCGGGAAACCCCGCAGCGGCACCGGCAACGGGACTTCGCGGTGTTCAACCGGGTGCTGGCGGCGCAACCGCTGGCCGACCCCGGGGCCGCCGCCGACGCGGTGCTGGCCGCGCTGGCGGCGCACCACGGCGTCACCGACGAGGAGGAGTGGACCGGCGCCACGGCCGGGTTCCGCGCCTACCTGGTCGACACCGTCGGCAGGCTGGCCGGGGCGGCGCCGCCGGGCTACGCCCTGGTCGGCCACTGCCTGCCGAACTTCCCGCCCCCGGTCCGCCCGCTCGACGACGGCGAGCGCGCCCTGCGGGACGAGCTGGCGCGCCTGCTGGCGCGGGACGCGACCGCGCGGGCGGGCGCGGAGGGCGACCTCCGGGCCGAGGTGGCGGCGCTGACCGCGCTGGTCGAGCGGTTCCGCGCGGAGGCGGCGGCCCGCCTGGAGGCCACCGCGAGCCCGCCGGAACCGGGCGACCCGGCCGAGGCGGCGGAGCTGGCGGCGCTGGCCGGGGTGCTCGACGAGTACGACGACGCGCTGAGGTCCGTGGTCCGCCCGCACGAGTCGGACCCGGCGGTGCTCCCGGTGGACTGCCCGGTGAGCCCGGCGGAGGCGGCGGGCGTGCGCGGCGGGCGGCTCGCGATCGACGGCTTGCGGGAGCAGGTGGAGCGGACGCTCGCGGAGCACCGCGCGGCGACGTCCGCGCCGGCGGCCCCCTGAGCGGTGCCGGGTCCCCCCGCGGTGGCTCCGACGCCCCTGCCCTCGCACCTGCGCCGCCTGCCTGGCCCGCGACCGGGACACGCCGCGGGCCACGTGATCACCGCGGTGCGGGTCGCGTACCCGGCGCCGATCGCGGTAGTGGTGCCGGGGTCCCCGCCCGCCCGCGGCTGAACCTCAGGTGCTCGTCCTCCACCGGCCGGTCGCGCAGCAGCTTCACGTCGCCGTGGTAGCTCATCGACATCAGCCACGGGTACCGCTCGCCCTGGCGCGGCAGCCGGTCCAGCGAGCGCCGGACGTAGCCGGCCCCGAAGTCCAGCAGCGGCCGCGTGGTCATCGGGCCGTCGCCGGGGTCGGGGCGGCAGGTGTCGTGCCCGTGCGCGTCCATGTGCGCCAGCAGCCGGCAGAAGTACTCGCACAGCAGGCCGATCTTCAGCGTCCAGGAGGCGTTGGTGTAGCCGATGGCGAAGGAGAAGTTCGGCACGCCGCTGAGCATCATGCCGCGGAAGGCCACGGTGTCGGGCAGGTGCACGGGCCGCCCGTCCACGGTGAGCGCGATGCCGCCCATGGGCCGCAGGTTCAGGCCGGTGGCGGTGACGACGACGTCGGCCTCCAGCTCGCGCCCCGAGGCCAGCCGCACGCCCCGTTCGGTGAAGGTCTCGACGTGGTCGGTCACCACCGACGCGCGGCCGGCGCGGATGACCCGGAACAGGTCGCCGTCCGGGACGACGCACAGCCGCTGGTCCCACGGGTCGTAGGTGGGGCGGAAGTGCTCGTCGACGGGGTAGCCCTCGGGGAGCTGCCTGGTGTTGACGCGGCGGATCAGGCGTCGCGCGGCGTTGGGGAAGCGTTGGCAGAACAGCCAGATCGCGCGCTGCTGGGCGATGTTCTTGCGCCTGATGACCGGGTAGGCGCGCTCGGCGCCGAGCACCTTGCGCAGCAGCGCCGCGACGGGGTCCACCGTCGGCACGGGCACGACGTAGGTGGGCGAGCGCTGGAGCATCGTCACGTGGGCCGCGGCGCCGGCGAGGGCCGGGACGAGGGTCATCGCGGTGGCTCCGCTGCCGATGACCACCACGCGCTGACCGGCGTGGTCGAAGCCCTCGGGCCAGTACTGCGGGTGGACGACCGGGCCGCGGAACCGCTCGCGGCCCTCGAAGCGCGGCGTGAACCCCTCGTCGTAGTCGTAGTAGCCGCTCGCGCAGAACAGCCAGCCGCAGGTCATCCGCAGGCGCTGCCCGGTGTCGGCGCGCTCGACCTCCACCAGCCAGCGCGCGTCTTCGGAGGACCAGGAGGCGGCGAGCACCCGGTGGTGCGCGCGGACCCGCCGGTCGGTGCCGTCCTCGGCCGCGGTCTCGCGCAGGTAGTCGAGGATCGCGGCCGCGTCGGCGATGGACTTCTCACTGGTCCACGGCTTGAACTCGTAGCCGAAGGTGTAGAGGTCGGAGTCGGAGCGGACGCCCGGGTAGCGGAACAGGTCCCAGGTGCCGCCGATCGCGCCGCGCGCCTCCAGGAGGACGTACGACTTGCCCGGCAGCCGCGTGCGGAGGTAGTGGGCGGCGCCGATGCCGGAGAGCCCCGCGCCGACGATCAGCACGTCGACGTGCTCGACGGGTTCGCCGCGCCCGCCGTCGCCGGGTGGGGGTGCCGGGGAGGTGGCCATGGCGCTCCAGTGGTCGGCCGAGGGTGTCGCCGACCATCATGTCGGCGGTTCGCCCCGGAGCAAAGGGCGGAGTGCCCCGTCAGCCCTCCAGCTGGGACAGGCCGAAGGCGGTGAGGAAGCCCGCGACCGTGATCAGGCCGATCCACAGGTGGGCGTCCTCGAACGCCTCGGGGATCATCGTGTCGGCGACCATGGTCAGGATCGCGCCGCCCGCCAGCGCGGTGATCGCGGCCAGCACCGCGCCCGACGCGCCGCCCAGCACGCCGTAGCCCAGCATCGCCGCCAGCCCGCTGATCACCGCGATCCCGGCCCAGAGCCCGAACACGTACCCGCGACCGCGACCGGCCCGCCGCATCCCCGACGCGCTGGACAGTCCCTCGGGCACGTTGCTGATGAACACCGCCGCCACCGTGACGACGCTGACCGCGCCGCCGCCGAGCAGGCTGGTGCCGATCACGATCGACTCCGGCACCCCGTCCAGCAGCGCGCCCAGCGCGATGGCGGTGCCGGAGCCCGCCTGCTCCGACTCGGAGGGCTGCTGGCCGCCGGAGCGCTTGCGGTGCCGCGCGCCCCGCCGGGCCAGGGCGACGTTGGCCAGCGTGTAGATGAGCGCACCGCCCACCGCGCCCACGGCCGTCGGCGCCAGGCCGCCCTGGTCGTGCGCCTCGGCGATCAGCTCGAACGACACGGCGGACAGCAGCACGCCGCTGCCGAAGGCCATCACGCTCGCCACCGCTTTCGGCGGGATCCGGACCAGGTACCCGACCAGGGCGCCCACCACCAGCGCCGAACCCGCCAGCAACCCCCAGCCGCCCGCCACCAGCACACCCGGCACCGCGTCCCCCCTCGCAGGTCGTCCGGCGCGGGGCCGTCCCGGGCGCCGCGCGGCGACTACCCGGAACGCGAGCCCGGAAACGCCACCGCCGGGTGAACCCGGGCCCGTCCGGGTGGGGAGGTCACGTTCAAACGGCGCCTTCCCCGGCTACTCCGTTCGCATGGACCACAGCAGAGCACCGGTGCTGGAAGCGTTGCGCGAGTTCCACGAGAAGGGTTACACGCCGTTCAACCCGCCCGGCCACCGCCAGGGCCGCGGCGCCGACCCGCGCGTGCTGGACGTCGTCGGCGAGGCGGTGTTCACGTCGGACGTCATCTCGGTCAACGGGCTGGACGACCGGCTCAACCGGCAGGGCGTCATCGACCAGGCGCAGCAGCTGATGGCCGACGCCGTGGACGCGGAGCAGGCGTTCTTCTCCACCTGCGGCAGCTCGCTGTCGGTCAAGAGCGCCATGCTGTCGGTCGCCGGGCCGCACGAGAAGCTGATCGTGCCCCGCCACGCCCACAAGTCGGTGGTCTCCAGCCTGATCCTCAGCGGCGTGTCGCCGGTGTGGATCTCCCCGCGCTGGGACGCCGAGCGGCACCTGTCCCACCCGCCGGGCCCGGACCAGGTGCGGGAGCTGTTCCTGGCCGAGCCGGAGGCCAGGGGGATGCTGCTGGTCACGCCGACCGACTACGGCACGTGCGGCGACATCCGGGCCATCGCGGAGGTGTGCCACGAGTTCGGCAAGCCGCTGATCGTGGACGAGGCGTGGGGCGCGCACCTGCCGTTCCACCCGGACCTGCCGCCGTGGGGCATGGACGCCGGCGCGGACGTGGTGGTCACCAGCGTGCACAAGTCCGGCGCGGCGGTCGAGCAGAGCTCGGTGTTCCACCTCCGGGGCGACCTGGTCGACCCGCACGTGCTCAAGTCGCGCGAGGACCTGCTGGGCACCACCAGCCCGTCCTCCCTGGTCTACGCCACCCTGGACGGCTGGCGGCGCCACATGGTCGAGCACGGCGAGGAGCTGCTCACCGCCGCGCTCGCGCTGGCGCGCTCCACCCGCGCCGCGATCGACGAGCTGCCCGGCCTGCTCGTGATGGGCGAGCGCGAGTTCACCGGCCCCGGCCTGGCGAACTCCCTCGACCCGCTCAAGGTCGTCGTCGACCTGGACGGGTTGGGCATCAGCGGCTACCAGGCCGCCGACTGGCTGCGCGAGGAGCAGCGGGTCACGCTCGGCCTGTCCGACCACCGCCGCGTCGTCGCCCAGCTCACCCACGCCGACGACCACCGCACCGCCGGCGTGCTGGTCGACGCCCTGCGCGCGCTGGTCGAGGCGGCCGGCGACATGCCCACCCCCAAGCCGATCGACCTGCCGTCGCCCGACGAGCTGCAGCTGGAGACCGCGATGCTGCCCCGCGACGCGTTCTTCGCCGAGGTCGAGCAGGTGCCCGCGGACAGGGCGGTCGGCCGGATCAGCGCCGAGATGGTCACACCCTACCCGCCCGGCGCGCCCGCCGTGCTGCCCGGCGAGGTGATCACCCAGGAGGTCGTGGACTACGTGCGCAGCGGCCTGGACGCGGGCATGCAGCTCCCCGACCCCGCCGACTCGAACCTGACCTCGTTCCGGGTGGTGGCCCGGAAGAGCTGACCGACGGGAGGGCCGCCGTGTCCCGGTACGGCGAGGAGGTCGCCGCGCTGGCCGCGCCGTTGACCGACGCGGGCGACCTCGACGTGCTGCTCGACCGCGTGGGCGACGCGCGGGTGGTGATGCTGGGCGAGGCCAGCCACGGCACCCACGAGTTCTACCGGTGGCGGGCGGCGCTGACGCGGCGCCTGATCACCGAGAAGGGCTTCTCGTTCGTCGCCGTGGAGGGCGACTGGCCCGACTGCGAGCGCGTGGACCGGGCCGTGCGGTGCGCGCTGGACGCCCCCGTGGACCCGCGCGGCGCGCTGGCGGTGTTCGAGCGCTGGCCGACGTGGATGTGGGCCAACGAGGAGGTCACCGACTTCTGCCGGTGGCTGCGCGTGCACAACACCGGGCTCGACTTCCACGAACGAGCGGGCTTCCACGGCCTGGACGTGTACTCGCTGTGGGAATCGCTGCGCGAGATCCTGGTCCACCTGTACGAGCACGACCCGGAGCAGGTGCCCGCCGCCCTGGCCGCGTACCGGTGCTTCGAGCCCTACGGCGAGAGCGCGCAGGACTACGCGACGGCCACCCGCCTGGTGTCGGCGACCTGCGAGGACGAGGTGGTCGACCTGCTGGTGCGGCTGCGCGAGCGGGCACGCGCGCCGGGGAACGGCGGCGAGGGGTTCACCGCGTGGCAGAACGCCGAGGTCGTCGCCGGGGCCGAGCGCTACTACCGGGCGATGCTCGGCGGCGGGCGCGAGTCGTGGAACGTCCGCGACCGGCACATGGACGACACCCTGGCCCGGCTGCTGGACCACCGCGGACCGGGCGCGAAGGCCGTGGTGTGGGCGCACAACACCCACGTCGGCGACGCCCGCGCCACGGCCATGGCCGCCCGCGGCGAGGTCAACACCGGGCAGCTCGCCCGCGAGCGGTACGGGGCCGACCAGGTCGTGCTGGTCGGCTTCGGCACCCACCGGGGCACCGTCATCGCCGGGGACTCCTGGGGCGCGCCCATGCGCGAGCTGCCCGTGCCACCGGCCCGCCCGGGTTCGCTGGAGGACGTGCTGCACGCCACCGCGCCGGGGCGCGCCCTGTTCACCTTCCCCCGCGACGACCGCCCCGACCTGCTCACCGACGAACTGGGGCACCGCGCCATCGGCGTGGTCTACCACCCCGAGCGCGAGCACCGGGGCAACTACGTGCCCACCGTGCTCGGCGACCGCTACGACGCCTTCCTCTGGTTCGACGAGACGCGCGCCCTGCACCCGCTGCACGTCCGCCGGGTCGACGCCCTCGAACCGGAGACCTACCCGACCGGGGTGTGACCGCCGGGGCGCGCGGCACTGGACCGACCGCCGGCCGCTCCACGACAATGGCGGGGTGCTCGACGACGGCGGGGTGCCCGGGCACCACAACCGGGTGACCGGTCCCGCGTTCCAGCCGGTCGTGCAGGCCCGCGACATCAGCGGCGGGGTGCACCTCGGCGCCGGGGCACCCGCCGCGCGGTCGCGCTACCGGGAGCAGGTGCGCCAGATCGCGCCACCGGAGCTGGTCGGCCGGGAGCGCGAGCTGGCGGAGCTGGCCGAGTTCTGCCTCGGCCCCGACGACGCGGGGGGCTACCGCTGGTGGCGCGCGCCGAAGTGGGCGGGCAAGTCCGCGCTGCTGTCCTGGTTCGTCCTGCACCCGCCGCCCGGGGTGCGGGTCGTGTCGTTCTTCGTCACCGGTCGCCTGGCCGGCCAGGACCACCGCGGCGCGTTCGTCGACGTCGTGCTCGAACAGCTCGCCGAGCTGCTGGCGGAGCCGCTGCCCGCGCTGCTGCCCGAGGCGACCCGGGAGGCGCACCTGGTCGGCATGCTGGCCGAGGCCGCCGAGCTGTGCCGGTCGCGCGGCGAGCGGCTGGTGCTGGTCGTCGACGGCCTGGACGAGGACCGGGGCGCGGACGCGCCCACCGGGGCGCACAGCATCGCGGCGCTGCTGCCCGCCAACCCGGCGGCCGGGATGCGGGTGGTCGTCTCGGGCCGCCCCAACCCGCCACCGCCCGCCGACCTCAGCCCGCACCACCCGCTGCGCGACCCGGCGATCACCCGGGACCTGGCGGTGTCCGCGCGAGCCCGCGTCCTGCGCGACGACATGGAGCTGGAGCTGGACCGGCTGCTGCGGGGCGGTGAGGCCGAACGGGACCTGCTGGGCCTGGTCGTCGCGGCGGCGGGCGGGCTCGGCGGGCGCGACCTGGCCGAGCTGACCGGCCGCGGCGAGCACGAGGTGCGCCGGCACCTGCGCACGGTGGCCGGCCGCGGCTTCGACGTCCGCCCCGGCCACTGGCGGCCGGGCACGGTCTACCTCCTCGGCCACGAGGAGCTGCAGGCGTCGGCCGCGGAGCGCCTGGGCGAGGTCGCGATCGCCGGGTACCGCGAGCGCCTGCACCGCTGGGCCGACCGGTACCGCGACCTGGGCTGGCCCGAGGACACCCCCGAGTACCTGCTGCGCGGCTACCACCGGCTGCTCCTGGCCACCGGGGACACCGCCCGGCTGGTCGCCGGCGCGACCGACCCGGCCCGGCACGACCGGATGCTGGCGCTGTCCGGCGGGGACGTCAACGCGCTCGGCGAGATCGGCGCGGCCCAGGACGCCCTGCTCGCCGCCGAACGCCCCGACCTGCCCGCCCTGGCGCGGCTGGCCGTGCACCGCGACCGCCTGGTCGAGCGCGGTGCGACCACCCCCGACCGGTTGCCCGCGCTGTGGGCGAGCCTGGGCAACGTGGCGCGGGCCGAGGCGTTGACCGACCCGGCCCGCGCCCCCGTCGCCGCGGTGCACCTGGCCGGCGCGCTCGCGGCGGGCGGGCACCTCGACCGCGCCGAAGAGCTGGCCGCGGCGATCACCGACCCGGACCACCGGACCGAGGCGCAGCTCGCGCTGATCGAGTCGATGGTCGCGACCGGCCACGTGGACCGGGCGGTGCTGTCTCTTATACAC
>NZ_JBHWIE010000279.1:0-9292 GCF_042732085.1 Actinosynnema sp. NPDC059797 | reverse complement strand
GGCGTGGAACGGCCGGACCTCGATCGGCAGGGTGATCGCGCGCTGGAGCCTGTGGCCCCACTCCAGCGCGGCGTCCAGGTCGGGGGCGTCGATGATGGTGAAGCCGCCCAGGTACTCCTTGGTCTCCACGTACGGGCCGTCGACCACCAGCACGCCGCCCTTGCCGTCCGGGCGCAGCGTGGTGGCGGTGTCGGGGGCGTGCAGGCCCGCGCCGAACACCCACGCGCCGGCCCGCCGCATGTCGTCGTTGACCGCCTCCACGTCCGCCATGATCTTCTCCAGCACCTCCGGGTCGGGCACGCCGCCGGTCGGCTGGACCACGCTGAGCAGGTACTTGGCCATCTCGTCCTCCTGGGTCGGGGTGTTTCCGCCCTCTCCACGAACGGCCCCGGCCCGGTCCGACACCGCGGGCGGAAAAATTCTTCAGACCAGCCCGACGAGCTTGCCGACGCGGCGGCCGTGCTCCAGGTCGTCGTGCGCCCGGCGGATGTCCTCCAGCCGATAGACCGTGGTGGGGCCGAGCGTGGTCTCGCCGCCGGCGACCTGGTCGAGGAAGCGCTGGAGCACCTCGGCGGGCAGGTCGGAGCTCTCGCCGCCGTAGGCGGTCAGCCGCACGCCCTTGGGCAGGTAGCCGATGGGGTAGAAGTCCGGCACGACCCACTCGTTGGACAGCATCCCGGTGAAGCAGACGGTGCCGTGCACCCGCGTCGCGGCCAGGGTGTCGGGCAGGGTGGGCGTGCCGACCAGCTCCAGCGCGGCGTCCACGCCGTCGGGGAACAGCTCGCGCACCCGCTCGGCCACGTGCCCGTCGTCCAGCAGCGGGTGGGCCACGCCGTGCTCGCGCAGCACGTCGAGCCGGTCGGCGCGGCGCGTCGTGGCCAGCACGGTGGCGCCCAGGTCGACCGCCAGCGCGGCGGTGGCGAAGCCGAGCGCGGAGGTGCCGCCCCGGATGAGCAGCGCCTGTCCCGCCCGCAGGTCCAGGCCGGTGGTCAGCGAGCCGTAGGCGGTCTGGAGGGTCTCGGGGATCGCGCCCAGCACCTCCCAGGGCAGCGCGGACTCGAAGGGCACCAGGATGTCGCGCGGCACGACGGTGTACTCGGCGTACCCGCCGTCGAACACCCGGCCCATGCCGCCCATCATGGCCGCGACCCGCTGCCCGAGCGGCAGGTCGCACTCGCTGTCGACCACGCCGACGGCCTCGATGCCCGGCACGCGCGGGAACGTGACGCCCTCGGCCAGGCCCAGCCGCGTGTGCAGCTCCGACCGGTTGAGCCCGAAGGCGGCGACCTTGACCCGCACCCACCCCGGCGGCGGTTCGGGCACCGGCAGCCCGGTCACGACCAGGTTCTCCACCGGACCCGGCCCGCTCAGCACGACCGCCCGCATCGTGCCGGTCACCCGCGGTGCCCCAGGACCACGTTGAGCATCCTCGCCAACTCCTCCCGCTCGGCCGCCGACAACGGCGCCAGCAGCTCGTCCTGAGCCTGCCGCAGCACCCGGTCCAACCGCCGCAGGTGCGCCGCACCCGACGGGGTGAGGGTCACGACGTTGCGCCTGCGGTCGGCCGGGTCGGGCGCGCGTTCGACGAAGCCCCCGTCGGCCAGCTCGTTGAGGGTGGCCACCACGTCGCTGCGGTCCAGGCCGCCGCGCCGGCCGAGGTCAGCCTGGCTGGCCGGCCCGAACTCGTCGAGCGCGGCGAGCAGCGAGTAGTGGTACCGCCGCGCGCCGACCTCGCCGAGCGCGTCCGCGACCAGGCGCTGGGCGCGGACGGCGGTCTGGTTGAGCAGCCAGCTCGGTGTGCCGCGCAGCCGGCGTGGCGCGCCGCTGATCTCCATGGCGCGGCAGTCTAGCGAGTTGTTGGCCCCGCCAACGGTTGGATTTTCTGTTTTGCCAATTGGCACATGTGTGGTGTGATCTTCGCCGTGGACGGTGAGCGGGAGAGCGGCGCGAGGGGCCGGGGCAGGCCGCGCAAGGACCCGGCGTCGTTGGCGCGGTGGACCCCGCCGGAGGGGTGGTCGCGCCTCGTCGCGTGGGTGTCGCCGGAGGAGAAGAAGGCGCTCAAGCACGTCGCCGTCGACGCGGGCGTGTCGGTGGCGGACCTGGTGCGGGCGCTGGCCGGCGGTCTGGCCGGCGGCGCCATCACGCACGAGGAACTCGTCGGTCAGGTCGTCAGGGGGAAGAAGGTCATGGAGAAGATCCCAACGCTGTTCGAGCGCGACGAGCGCTTCCACGTCGTGGACCGCCCGCGCCCCGAGTGCGCCTGGGTGTTCGAGGGCGCCGGCGTCGGCACGGAGAAGCTCGACGGCACCAACGTGCGGCTGACCGTGCGCTCCGGGCACCTGGTCCGGGTCGAGAAGCGGCGCAACCCCGGCAAGGCGCAGAAGCAGCTGGGCATCGTGGACGGCTGGTACGTCGACACCGACGCGGACTCGGCCGAGGACAAGTGGATCCTCGCCGCCGCCGGGAACACCGACGTGTCGGGCTGGCCCGACGGCGAGCACCCGTGCGAGGCGCTGGGCCCCCGCATCCAGGGCAACCCGCTGGCGCTGGACGACCACCTGTGCGTGCCGTTCGACCTCCAGGCGCCGCGGCTGCCGGAGGTGCCGCGCACCTACGAGGGGCTGCGCGAGTTCCTGGCCGGCCTGGAGAGCCGCTACTCGCCCGGCCGGCTCGCCGAGGGCGTGGTGTTCCACCACCCGGACGGGCGCCGGGCCAAGATCAAGCGCAAGGACTTCCCGCGCACCGCCGCGTGACGCCCGGGCCGACCGAGGGCCGCCCCCCGGTCAGCCCGGGACCAGGCCGGGGTGCCCGAACTGGGCGATCCGCAGACCGCCCTCCAGCACGACCGTGTCGACCAGCCGGAACCCCAGCCCCTCGTACAGCGCGATCGCGGGCGCGTTCGCGGCGCCCGTCGACACGATCGCCGGCCCGCCCTCGGCCAGCACCTGCTCCACCAGCCGCCGGGCGAACCCGAGCCGGAAGTGGCTGGGCGCCACGCACAGGCGGTCGATGTCGAGCACGCCGTCGACCCGCGCGTACCCGACGAACGCCACCAGCGCGTTGTCGACGAAGCCGCCGAGCCAGCGCAGCGGCAGCGCCCGGATGTCCTCGACCGTCTCGTTGAGCGCCGGGATCGACGTGGTGCCGATCAGCTCGGCCTCCACGGAGTAGGACTGCCGGGCGATCTCGTGGACGGCCGACACCGTGGCGTCGTCGGTCATGTCCAGGGGCACGATCATGCGGACCACCGCCTGCCTGTGCGTGGGGAGAGGTAGGCCGAAGATTGCCATTCGGTGATCCGTTTAACCACGATGCCGTGCGGCGCGGGGCGACCCCGGGTCCCAGCCCGCCCGCCGGCCGGCGATGAACGCGTCCAGGTTGGCGCGGGTGGCCTCCAGCTCGCCGATCGCCTCGTCGATCCGGTCGCGCTGCCGCACCAGCCCTTCCACCAGCTCCGGGCAGTCGGGCGTCAACCGGCCGTCGGTGTCGACGACGCACGGCAGCACCTGCTGGATCTGCGCGGTGCTCAGGCCGGCCGCGAGCAGGAGCCTGATCCGCCGCACGGCCGCCACGTCCTCGTCGCCGTACACGCGGTAACCGCTGGGCCGCCGTCGCGGGGTCAGCAGGCCCTGCTCCTCGTAGTACCGCAGGGCGCGCTCGCTGACGCCCGCCCGCCGCGCCAGTTCCCCGATCCGCATCGCCGCTCCAGGCTTGACTCTCACGTCGACGTGAAGGTTTAGCTTAGCCGGCATGACCTCAGTGACCGTCCTCGGACTCGGGCCCATGGGACGCGCCCTGGCCACCGCCTTCGCCGCCTCCGGCCACGCCACGACCGTGTGGAACCGCACCCCGGGCAAGGGCGACGACCTCGACGCGACCGTCGCCGACACCGCCGCCGGGGCGATCGCGGCCGGCTCGCTCGTCGTCGTGTGCGTGCGCGACCACGGGGCGGCGCGGTCGATCCTCGACGCCGACGCGCTCGAGGGCCGCACCCTCGTCGACTTCACCGGCGGCTCGCCCCGGCAGGCCCGCGCCACGGCCGCCTGGGCGGCGGACCACGGCGTCGACCACCTCGACGGCGTGATCGTGGCGACGCCCGACGCCATCGGCGGACCGGCGGCGACCCTGTTCTACAGCGGACCGGCCGACGTCTACGAGGCGCACCGGTCCACGCTGGCCGCGCTCGGCGGGAACGCGACCCACCTCGGCGAGGACCCCGGCCGGGCCGCCGCGTTCGACGCGTCGTTGCAGGACCTGTTCTGGACGGCGATGAGCGGCGTGGTGCACGCCTTCGCGCTCGCCGCCGCCGAGGACATCCCCGCGACCGACGTCGCCGGGCACGCCAAGGCCCTGCTCGGCTTCTTCCCCGACCTGGTCGACCAGGTCGCCGAGCAGGTCACCGCGGGCCGCTTCCCCGGCGACTCGTCCACGATCACCGCTGCGGCGGCGGCCATGGACCACGTCCTGGACACCATCCGGGCCAACGGCCTCGACAACGGCGTGCTCGGCGCGGCGCGGGCCGAGGTGCAGCGCGCGATCGACGCCGGGCACGGCCCGGAGGGCTTCGCCCGACTCGCCGCCAGGGGAGTGCCGCTGCTCTGAACCGGTGACGCGACTTCCAGGCCACCGGCTGTAACGCCCCGTGTTCGCTACGTTCGCCCCTGACTGGACGTGTACGCGAACAGGGGGAATTGGATGATGGTGAATTTCGTGCGTCCCACCGGCCGCGTCGGCAGATCGCTGGTGGCGGTGACCACGGCGGTGGCCGCCGCCGCGGTCACCGCCGTGGGCTTCACGGCCTCACCGGTTGCCGCGACACCCGCCACCACGGCGGCGCCGTCGCTCGGTGGCACCTGCACGGCGGCCGACCTCGGCACGCGCCACCCGTACATCAAGACCACCGAGGTGTCCCCGACGATCACCCACTTCAAGGGCTGGTACGTCACCCAGGGCACCACCGGCTCCCAGACCGTCGTCACCAGCACCCAGACCGTCATCTCGGTCTCCCTCACCGAATCCGTCGAGGGCAGCTTCGCCCTCGCGGCCCTCCAGGGCGTCGGCGCGAAGCTGGGCCTGAGCGTCCAGGTCACCTACACCTCCACCAGCACCGAGTCGAACACGGTCACGTGGAACTTCAGCCAACCCGGCTACTACGGCGTCTACAAGGGGACCAAGAAGGTCACCGGCACCTACGGGAGCCTCAACTGCAACCGCGCCCAGCAGGGCGACGGCAGTTGGGCGCTGAAGTGGGTCGAGGGTCCCGGCAGCGGCAGCTTCACCACCTACACCACGCTTGAGGAAGGCGTGGTGCGCTGCGAGGACGCGGTGCCCGCCAACAGCATCATGGCCAAGGCGCAGAGCCTCCTCGACTGCGGCTCACCCGCCGCGCGCGCCGAGCACCCGGCGGGTGCGGTGGCGCCGACGGCGGAGCAGGCGCAGGACCGCCTCGTGCAGCACCCGGCCCCCGCCGTGGGCGCCGCGTCCGTCAGGCAGCCCGAGGCAGCCGGGGGCGGCGTGCGGGCCGCTCTCGACTGCGGGGCCGACGTCTACCGGATCGACGTCCCCGGCCAGCCCCTGAACTGGAGCGCGCCGCTCCTGGCCAACGACGGCACCCGCCTGCGCAAATCGACGATCTTCAGCGCCCACCTGGACAACTGGCGGCTGTGCGACGTGACGGAGCACGGCGGGATCATCGAGGCGTCCCTGTGGAACTGGGGCAACGGCGGGTGCGCGACCATCCCGACCGGCAGCGCCAACCAGGAGCGGGCCCAGCTCACGACGGCCACCTGCGTCGAGGACGACCTCCAGCGGTTCTACATCTACCGCGACGTGCCCGGCAGCTCGAAGATCGGTGTCCAGAACAAGTACACCGGCTCCATGATGGGCTACGACCGGTACGCGGACGGCGAGTTGATCCGCCAGTACTCCAGCGGCAGGCAGGACGGCACGGGCACCTTCGCCCTGACCAAGGTCTGATTGTGCTGCGTGGACAACGAGCTGACCCGGCGGGCCACTAGCAGCGCCCTGTTGGGTTCTCGACCGATCTCCGCAGATCTCGTGGCCGATCGGCCGTATTGGAGGTGATAATCGATTGCAACTAGGTCGTCGTCCGCGCTGTGGGCGGGCGACGGGGGTTCCCGGAAGGTTGGGTCGGATGCGCCGTCGACGTCGGCCGTTCACGGCGGCCCTGTGCCTGCTCGCGCTGCTCGTGGGCGGCGCGGCATGCACCGAACCCCAGGACCACAAGCTCGACGTCGTGGTGAACGTCTACGCGTTGCGCTGGCTCGCCGAGCAGATCGGCGGCGACCTCGTCAAGGTCACGATGATCGAGGCCGGGGCGCACGAGGGGAAGCTGTCGCAAGCCGACCGGGACCTCATCCACGGCGCGGATGCCAACCTGTTCGCGCTGGACCTGTCGGAGGACCTGCGCACGGCACTGGACGGGTGGCGCGCGAACAACCCCGGACGGAACCAGGGCGACCCGGCGGTGTACGACATCTCGGCGCTGGACGCGCTCGCGCTCGGGCCGGGCCCGGCCGACTTCCAGGAGCACCTCCTCCCCAACGGCCTGGACCCGCACTTCTGGACCGACCCGCGCGATCGGATGCAGGTGGCCGGGGAGTGGGTGAAGAACCACTTGGTCTCCGCCGTGGGGCTCGACGAGGTGTTGAAGCAGGAAGACGCCGAAGACCACCCGGGAAAGCTGCGGGCGAAGTGGGACGAGGTGTCCCGGCGGCTCAAGGACCTGGACGGCGAGCTGAAAGCCGGGCTCGGCCGCTGCGCAGGGCGCGTCATCGTCCCCCAACACCCCGCGTTCGGCTACTTCGTCCAAACCTACGGGATGCGCCAACTCCCGGTGACCAAGCTGCTCAAGGGCGAGTTGCCGGCCGACGAGCTGCGTCGGCGGCAGGAGGAGCTGGACGCCCTGTTCGCGTCGAACGCCAAGCCCGCGTTCTTCTACGCGTTCGACGCCGTGCGGATAGACATCAGCCGCGACCAGTTGACCGACCTGGCGACGAAGTACCGCGCCACACCGAGGAACATCGACTCGCTGGAAAGGGAACCGGCGAAGCGCAAGGCGGACGGCTCGCCCATGGACTACGTCGAAGGCATGCGGTGGAACGCGGACAACATCGCCAAGGAGCTCGGATGCGCCTGATGTCGGTGGGGAGCGCGCCTTGTCCATCCTGATCCTGATCAGCGCGGTGGCCGTGCTCGTCGTCGGTGCGGTCTGCTTCGCCGTCGCGCCGCGTTACGTCGACCGCCGACTCGACGCCGCGCCGCGTGGTCCCGACGCCGCGCCCACCGCCCAGGAGCGGTTCACCGCGACGACCGAGCTGCGCAGGCTGGTGGTCGAGGCAGTGGCGGCCGCGCTGCTGCTGGTGGGTTCCTGGGTCGCCATCAGCGAGTACCAGACGACCAAGGCGCGCGAGGACAGCGAGCGGTTCGCCCAGGCCATCGAAATGCTCGGCGAGGACGAGCAGACCGTGCGGATCGGCGCGGTCTACGCGTTGGAGGGTGTCGCGCGGTCCGACGGGCACTACTACCCGGTCATGGATGACATGCTCACCGCCATGATCCGGGCGAAGTACCCGTACGACAGCGCGGCCGGCACGTCCACCACACCACCGGCGGCCTCCTCGGACCCGGTGGTGCAGGCGGCAGTCCGGGTGCTGGGCCGCGCGCCGGAACGCCCCGGCCGCAGGCTGGACCTGAGTCGGGCGGACCTGCGCAACGTCGACTTCCTCGGCGGGGACTTCCGCGAAGCGGACTTCACGGACTCGAACCTGTCCGGCGTCAACGCCCGGGACGCGGACTTCCGACAAGCCGACTTCACCGGCACCGCCGTCGGCCGGGGGCTCTGCGGCGCGCGGCTGGAGCGCAACCCCGGCCTCCCGCCCAACCTGGTCGAGGATCCCTGTTCCTGACGACCGCGACCGCGATCGTGTGGTCAGGGCCCCCGCCCGATCCCGTTGATCCTCACCCACGGCTGGCCGTGGACGTTCTGGCACTGGTCGAAGGTGATCGACCCGCTCGCCGACCCGGCCGCGTTCGGCGGCGACCCCGCCGACGCGTTCGACGTCATCGTGCCGTCCCTGCCCGGTTTCGGCTTCCCCGGTCCGCTCACCGGCTTCCCGGACGTCAACTTCTGGAAGGTCTCCGACCTCTGGCACACCCTGATGACCGAGACCCTGGGCCACGAGAAGTACGCCGCCGGTGGCTGCGACATCGGCGGCATCGTCTCCAGCCAGCTCGGCCACAAGTACGCCGACGAGCTGTACGGCATCCACATCGGCTCCGGGCTGCCGCTGGACTTCTTCAACGGCCCCCGCGCCTGGGACTTCGCCCGGAACCGGCCCCTGACCGACGACCAGCCCGCCGACGTCCGCGCCCGCATCGTCGAGCAGGACCGCCGCTGGGCGCCCCACCTGGCCGTGCACATGCTCGACGGCGCCACCCTGGCGCACGGGCTGAGCGACTCGCCCGCCGGGCTGCTCGCCTGGCTGCTGGACCGCTGGAACGCCTGGAGCGACAACGGCGGCGACGTCGAGTCCGTGTTCACCAAGGACGACCTGCTCACCCACGCCACGATCTACTGGGTGAACAACTCCATCGCCACGTCGATGCGGTACTACGCCAACGCCAACCGCTACCCCTGGACCCCCTCCCACGACCGCACCCCCGTGGTCCAGGCTCCGGTCGGCCTCACCTTCGTCACGTACGAGAACCCGCCCGGCATCCACACCGCCGAGGAGCGCGTCCGGGCGTTCGAGAACGGCCCGCAGGCCGCGTGGTTCAACCACGTCAACGTGAACGCCCACGACCACGGCGGCCACTTCATCCCCTGGGAGAACCCCGACGCCTGGGTGGACGACCTGCGCCGCACCTTCCGCGGTCGCAGGCCCTGAACGACGTCGCGGGCCCGGGTGGGCGGGGACACCGCCGACGTCGCCACCACGCGCTTGTGGTGGTCCGTCAGGAGCAGCGGTCCTCCTCAGGACTCCCGGGCGGGCTCGCCGCGTTCCGGCCCGTTCCCGGTCGGCCCTTCCCGGTGTGACCCTTCGCGCGCGAGCCGGGTGACGGTGCGCAGCACCGCGCCCACCTGCTCGGCGGACGCGTCGGCCGCGACGTCGCGGAACCGACCCACCTCCTCGGAGATGCGGTCGAGCAGCGTCCGGCAGTGGTCGCGGTCCCGGCCGAGGCGTTCGGCGCGCTCGGTCTGGGCGCCCAGCTCGGCGACCCGCGCGTCGTAGCCGGCCCGCGCCGCGGCGGTGTCGGCACGGGCCTGGTC
>NZ_JBHWIE010000278.1:0-9292 GCF_042732085.1 Actinosynnema sp. NPDC059797 | reverse complement strand
ATCGCGGCCCTGGCGTTCGCGGACGGGTACGCCTGGCTCGTCGTCCTGCTCTGCGCGTACGCGGCGGGGTCGGCGCTGCTCAACGCCGCACCGGCCGCGCTGGTCGGTGACGTCGTCGCCGGCCGGGCCGGCAGCGGCGTCGCCGTCTTCTCCATGTGCACCGACGTCGGCGCCGTGGTGGGGCCGGTGGCCGTCGGGCTCGTCGCCGAGCGGGTGGGCGTCCCGGCCGCCTTCGGCAGCGGCGCCGCGCTGCTGGTCGCCGCCTTCGCGGCGTCGTGGGCGTTGACAACCGTTCGGCCAACACGAGGGAGTTGATCGATGAACCAGCCGTCCGCCCGGCACGAGCGGGGTGAGGCCGTGTTCCGGCAGGTCTTCGGCCGCGAACCGCGCCCCGGTTCCCACCCGGAGTTCCTGCGGATCACCGTCGACCACCTGTTCGGCGAGATCTGGAGCCGACCGCACCTGAGCGTCGAGGAGCGCGAACTGGTCGCGCTGACCGCGGTCGCGCTGGCGCGGACCGACTGGGAGCTGCGCGGCCACATCGGCGCCGCCCTGCACCTGGGGATGTCGCGGGAGAAGGTCGTCGAGGTCATCATCCAGCTCGCCTACTACGGTGGCTGGCCGGTCGCCAACAACGGGCTGCGCGTCGCCCAGGAGGTCTTCGCCGAGCTGGACGGCGGGACCGGGGACGGCGGGACCGGGGACGGCGGCGACATCGGCGGCGGCGGGGAGGACGCGGGTCATGACCGGTGAACCGCCCTTCCTCGACCCGGACGAGAAGGTCGAGCTGTGGCGCCAGCGGTTCTTCGAGGCCCAGGCGGCCGCGGAGGAGTTCGTCCTGGGAGAGCACGGCGAAGAGGGCCTGGCCGCGTGGATCCAGGCGAACTCCCGCATCACCGCGGAGCTGCTGCGGGCGCAACGGCCCGCGGGGGTGTCCGCCACCGACCACTTCATGACGCGGCTGCGGCGCCAGCTCCTGCTGTACGACTCGGCGGTGACCAGCGAGGCCCGGTCCTCGGGCACCGTCCTGCGCAACACCGACTGCGGGATCCTCCGGTACCGCAAGCGGGCCGCCCGCGCCGGCGTCGTGCTGACGTTCTCGTCACCGTGCCAGTACTGCCAGGAGCTGAACACCTCCATCGCCGCCCGCTACGTCGAACCGGACGTCACGGTGTCGTGCGAGCAGGCGGGTGACGGGTGCACCTGGCGCGCGGAATCCCCTCACGCGCCGGAAGAGGACGCGGCCGGGTCGCCGCACCGCGGGCGGGCCGGCGGCTGAACCAGCGGCAGCGCCGTGCGGCCGTCGGCCGGCGACCGGTCGACGTCGAGCGTCAGGCCGAGTTGCCGGCCGACGGCCTCGCACAGGTCGAGCGCCGCGGTGCGGGTCAGGTCCTGGTGACCGCTCTGGGTGAGGCACGCCGACGCCACGTTCTTGTTCCGCAGGCGCAGGTACCACGGGAACAACGAGCCCAGCGCGGGCTCGGTCAGCATCGTGCGCGAGTGCACGATCGTCCCCACCAGGAGGTTGCCGAACGGGCGTTCCCCGGCGTTCATGAAGCTCTTCAAGCGCTCCTGGAAGATCTTCAGCACCGCGGGCACGTTCCCCGCGTACACCGGCATGGCCAGCAGCATCGCCCGCGCGCCCTCGGCCAGCCCGACGACGTGCTCGAAGTCGTCGTCGAGCGTGCACCGGCCCACCTCGGGGTCGAGGCAGGTGTCCTCGCCCTCGCACATCCCGATGCGGTGGTCGATCAACCGGATCCGCTGGACCTCCGCGTCGCCGACCTCCCGGACGACGCCGGCGATCGCCGCCTCCAGCAGCGCGTCGGTCAGCGACGGGAGGCGCTTCTGCGTGCAGGACAAGGCAATGATCTTCATCCGGAGGACCTCCCGTGCCCGCGACCGCGTGCCGGGGGCAGCTCCAACCTACCCAGGATCGGGCACCACCGGAACGGTTGCGGCGTCGCGGGTCACGGCCCGAGCTGGTCACGGCCCGAGCTGGTCACGGCGGCGGGCCAGGTAGGCGACCTCGGCGGTGTTGCCCGCCAGCCCGATGGCCTCGTCGTACGCCGAGCGCGCCTCCCGGCCGCGACCCAGCCGGCGCAACAGGTCGGCGCGGGTCGCGTGGTAGGCGTGGTAGGCGGCCAGTTGCTCCCCCAGCCGGTCCACGATCGCCAGCGCCACCTCGGGGCCGTCCAGCTCGGCGACCGCGACGGCCCGGTTGAGCACGACGACCGGCGACGGGTCGAGGCGGACGAGCTGGTCGTAGAGGGCGACGACCTGCGACCAGTCGGTGTCGCGCACGTCGCGGGCGGAGGTGTGCACGGCGTTGATCGCCGCGAGGAGCTGGTAGCGCCCCGGCGCCACCCCGGTGGCCAGGCGCTCGCGCACCAGCCGGTGCCCCTCGGCGATCAGCGCCGCGTCCCAGGCGCCGCGGTCCTGCTCGTGCAGGGCGACCAGTTCGCCGCCCGCCGAGACCCGGGCGGCGCGGCGGGCCTCGGTCAGGAGCATCAGCGCCAGCAGCCCGGTCACCTCGCCGTCCTCCGGCGCGAGGTCGTGGACCAGGCGGGTCAGCCGGATCGCCTCGGCGGTCAGGTCCTGGCGCACGGGGTCGGTGTCGGGACCGGTCGCCAGGTAGCCCTCGTTGAAGACGAGGTAGAGGACGGCGAGCACGCCGGAGACGCGTCCCGGGAGGTCGGCCGCGGACGGCACCCGGTAGGGGATGCGAGCCGCCTTGACCTTGGCCTTGGCGCGGGTGATCCGCTGACCCATGGCGTTCTCCCGCACCAGGAAGGCGCGGGCGATCTCGGGCACGGTGAGGCCGCCGACCAGGCGCAGCGTCAGCGCCACGCGGCTCTCCACCGCGAGCGCCGGGTAGCAGCAGGTGAAGATCAGCCGGAGCCGCTCGTCCTCGATGGCGCCGAGGGGCGCGGGCGGGTCGTCGTCGTGCAGCACCAGGGCCTCCTGCTGCTTGTCGTCGCGCTTGCCCTCGCGCCGGATCCGGTCGATGGCCTTGCGGTTGGCGGTGGTGGTCAACCAGGCGTCGGGGTTCGGGGGCACGCCGTCGGCGGGCCACCGCTCGACGGCGGTCGCGAACGCCTCGGCCGCCGCCTCCTCGGCGATGTCGAGGTCACCGAAGCGCTTGGTCAGGGAGGCGACCAGCCGGGCCCACCCCGCGCGGTGGGCGCGGGCGACCGCCTCCCGGGCCTCGGCCCCGCTCACAGGAACGGCCTCAGCTCGACCCTGCGGTTGCAGTGCTCCGACCCCTCCGCGGCCAGGTCGAGCGCCACGTCGGCATCGGGGGCCTCGACGACCCAGAAACCGGCGAGGTACTCCTTGGTCTCCAGGAAGGGGCCGTCGGTGACCACCGCCCCGCCGCCCCGGTTGTCGACGACGGTGGCCGTGCGGGGGTCCGCGAGGCCACCGGCGAAGACCCAGTGGCCCCCGGCCCGGAGCCGGTCGTTGAACGCGGTGATCGCGGCCATCTCCTCCGGGGTGGCGGAGCCGGTCTTGTCGTCGATCACGGAAACCAGGTACTGCACCTCGGGTCGCCTCCTGCGTCCTCGGGCGCGCCCCGCGAGGGCCGCCCGCTGTCGTGGTTCTGGGGTCGGTGTTTTGGGGTCGTTGCTTCGGGTCGCGGTTCCCGGGTCACGCGCCGGGGGTGCCGGCGTACCGCGGGCGCCCGCCGGGCCGGTAGACCTGGATCGTCACCCCGTTCGCGGTGACCCGCGAGCCGATCAGGTCGAGCGCCGCGTCCGGGCCGGTGGCCGGGAACAGCCGCGCGCCCTGGCCGACGACCACGGGGTAGGTGATCAGGGTGATCTCGTCCACCAGGCGGGCCTCGACGAGCCGGCGGACCAGCTCGCCGCTGCCGTGCACCTGCAGCTCGCCGCCCGGCCGGGACTTCAGCTCGCCGACGGCGGCCACGACGTCACCGGTCAGGACGGTCGTGCCCGCCCACCCCGGGTCGGTGAGCGTGGACGACACCACGTACCTGGGCCGCCCGTTCAACGCCGCCGAGATCGGGTTGTCGCCCTGGTCGGTCCCCCAGGAGCCGGTGCCCCAGGAGGCGGCGAAGATCTCGTGGGTCCGGCGGCCGAACAGGAACGCGTCGGCGCGCAGGAAGACCTCGCCGAGCCACCTCTCGGCCTCGTGGTCGAACAGCGGCAGGGCCCACCCGCCGCGCTCGAACCCGCCCCGGCGGTCCTCGTCCGGGCCGCCGAGCCCCTGCACCACGCCGTCGACGGAGAGGTGCGTGACGGTCGTCAGCTTCATGATCTCATCTCCCGCGGGTCGAGGCGCCCCCGCCGGGCGACCTCCCACCACCTCTACGAACGACCCGGCCCCGATCCGACACCTCCCCCGGCATCCTTCCGGGTTTTTCCGGCACGCCGTCGTCGCCTCGCGGTTGTGCGCCGCGCACCGCGGTCGTACAACGGGTGACGAGGTGCGGGCCCGACGATCGGAGGAGCTGTGGTGGACCGGGGCGGTCGGGCGGTGGCCGAGGCCATTCGCGCGGATTTTCGCGGGGAGCTGCTGGAACCGGGTGACGCCGGGTACGACCGGGCGCGCGTGGTGTGGAACGCGGCGGTGGACCGGCGCCCCGCCGTGATCGCCCGCTGCCGGGGCGTGGCCGACGTGCGGCACGCGCTGGCGGTGGCGCGGGAGGCCGGTGTCGAGGTGGCGGTGCGCGGCGGCGGCCACGACGTGGCCGGCAACGGCGTGTGCGACGGCGGCCTCGTCCTCGACCTGTCGCCGATGAAGGGCGTCCGGGTGGACCCGGTGCGGCGCGTCGCGCGCGCCCAGGCCGGCCTCACCTGGGCCGAGCTGGACCGGGAGACGCAGGCGTTCGGCCTGGCCACGACCGGCGGGCAGTGCTCCGGCACGGGCGTCGCCGGCGTCACCCTGGGCGGCGGCATGGGCTGGCTCATGCGCCGGCACGGGCTGACCGTCGACAACCTGCTCTCGGTCGACGTGGTGACCCCCGACGGGCGGCTGCTCACCGCGAGCGAGCACGAGAACGGCGAGCTGTTCTGGGGCCTGCGCGGCGGCGGCGGCAACTTCGGCGTCGTCACCGAGTTCGAGTTCCGGCTGCACCCGGTCCGCGACGTGGTGGCCGGGCTGCTGTTCTACCCGGGCGACCGGCTGGCCGAGGTGCTCGCCCTCTACCGCGAGCACGCCGCGACCGAACCCGACTCGGTCACCTCGACGGTCATCGCCCTGACCGCGCCGCCGATGCCGGGCCTGCCCGAACCGCTGCACGGCGAGCTGGTCGCCGCGATCGGCGTGTGCCACAGCGGCCCGCCCGAGGAGGCCGAGGAGGCGCTGCGCCCGCTGCGCGCGTCCGGCCCGGCGGCCGACCTGGTCGGTCCCATGTCCTACCTGGCGCTCCAGGGCATGTTCGACGGCATGCCGGCGGGCGACTACGGCTACCGCCAGAGCATCCGCTCCGGCTACCTGACCGAACTGGGCGACGACGCGATCACCGCGCTGGTCCGCCACGCCCGCGCCGCCGTGTCACCCCTGTGCCTGGTCGAGCTGCTGCACCTCGAAGGCGCCGTCGCCCGCGTCGCGGAGGACGGCACCGCGTTCCCCGGCCGGGACGCCCGGTTCTTCTGCATGTTCCAGTCCACCTGGAGCGACCCCGGCGACACCGAGGCCCACACCGCGTGGACGCGGGAGGGCTGGGACGCCTTCTCCCGCTTCTCCGACGGCCGCACCCACCCCGGTTTCCTCGACGGCGACGAGCCCGCGCGACGGGTCGCCGACGCTTACGGGGAGCGGAAGACGGCCCGCCTGGCCGACCTCAAGCGCCTCTTCGACCCCACCAACTTCCTCCACCTCAACAAGAACATCCGCCCCTGACGCGCGGCCGGCGTGCCCCTCTCAGGGCATGCGGGCCGCGATGGCGGCGGCGAGGGGTTCCAGTCGGGCCCGCATGTCGGCGGGGGTCCAGTCCGCGTTGCCGTTGCTGAGCCCGCAGTCGACGCGGACCTGGTGGAAGCCCTTGGTGAACGCCAGGCTGAAGCGGGAACCGGCGACGCCGAACACGGCCCCGTCGCCGAGGCCGGGGAGGTCCACCGCGCCCCGGAGGTCCCGGCGGTCCTCCGCCACCGCCGCCCGCGCCGCCGCGGCGTCGGGGTGCGAGGTCACCGTGACCTGGGGCGACATCGCCCCGTCCAGGTAGGTGGTGCCCTCGGGAGCCGGCCGCTCGCGGTCGGGTGGGGCGGTGGTCCGCCGGCACGTCCTGGTGATCGGACCCGTCAACGCCGTGGTGTAGCCGCGGTCGACGTTGGTCGGGTCGACGGCGTAGTTCACGGCGTCCTGGAAGTCCGCGCCGGTGAACACGGCGCAGGCGTCGGTCACCACCCGCCGGCCGTCCTGGCGCAGCTCGCCGAGGTCCCGGGCCGCGCCGGGCGCGGTGGCCACCCCCTCGACCACGCCGTCGACCAGCGCGGTGAGCGTGGCCTCGGGGACGGCCGGCTTCTTGTTGCCCCAGACCAGGTTCAGCCTGAAACGCGTGTTGCGGACCCGGCCGAACACCTCCACGCCGCCGTCACCGTCCCGCACGGCGACGTCCCGCACGCCCGGCAACGACCGACCCCGCTCGACGGGTCGGTCCTCCACCACGCCGGCCTTGCCGTACTGCTCCAACTCCAGCGACAGGCCGCGGAACACCGCCTCCTCGTGGTCGACGGGCCTGATGTCGCAGAACGACCGCGCGGAGAAGGGCCACGCGGGCGGCGACGCCGGGTCCGCGGTGGGCAGCGGGTCGATGAACGACTCCTGCACCCGCAGGCCCCCGTCGCCGATCGGGCCGATCCGGGCCGCCGCGCTCGACGGGTCCAGCAGGCCGCAGGCGTTGACGTACTCGTACCGGCCGATGCAGTACTCGCCCGAGCAGCCCGCGCTATCGGTCGCGTCACCGCCGCTCGGGGACCCGTCCTCGCCACGCAGGGTCAACCAGGCCGTGACACCGGCGGCCACCAGCACCACGACCAACGCCAGGACCACCCACACCGCTCCGCGCCCGCGCTTCGGCGGCGGGGGCGGGGGCCAGGCCGGTCCGCCGTGCACCGGTCCGGTCGGGTAGGCGGGCCAGGGCTGTGGTCCGCGACCCGGCCCCGGCGGGGGTGGGGGCGATGACGGCACGTGCGGCATCAGGCCCGCACCCGTTCCCCTAGGACGATCGACTCGCACCGCACCGCGCACCACCCGTTCCGCCGGGGTGCGGTCCGATCAGGACGGATCGCGCACCGGCCACTCGTGTTCCACGAACTCCGGCCGCTTCGACGGTCCGGGCGGGTCGCGGGTTCCACCGCCGCGGCACGGGCGGCGCGGCGCAGGTCAGCGGCGCAGGTCAGCGGCGCAGGTCAGCGGCGCAGGTCAGCGGCGCAGGCCGGCGCGCACCACGAGCGCGTCGTGGTCGGTGTAGGTCGTCGGCTCGATCTCCAGCTCCGGCGAGGCGAGGTTGCCGTAGGAGTGCTGGATGCCGGGGGCCTGGACGGCCTCGGCGTCGGTCAGCGTCCAGTGGTCCCGGGGTGCGCACGAGGTGCGCCGGTTGACGTCGCCGGCGAAGATCGTCGGCCGGCCGCGGGAGGACAGCACCGCCGTCAGCTCGGCGCACTGGACCGCGTTGGCGGTGCCGGGCGCCTCGCCGCCGGTGGACAGGTGCGTGGTGCAGACGTCCACGCGGCGAGCGGTCGTCGCGCAGAGCCAGCGCCGCTGCTCCACGCCGTTGAACACGGAGAACGGCGCGTCCTCGGCGGCCCGGATCGCCTCCTTGGTCAGCACGGCGTTGCCGAACACGCCCCGCCCCTCCGGCGACTTGCAGGCCAGCGGCGCGCCGCGGTAGATCACCGTGGCGAAGCGGTGGTGGTACCCCGTGCGCGCGGCGATCTCGGCCACGTCGCCGCTGCACGCCTCGTTGAGGGTGACCGCGTTGACGTCGTTGGCCTCGATGCGGGCGACCACCTCGTCCACGACCTTCGGGTACTCGGTCTTGGCGTGGCAGCCGGCGTACCCGCTGGAGCAGATGTTCATGTGCAGCAGGGAGTAGGGCGGGCGCGCGGGGGCGGCCGCGGCGGTGCCGGTGGGCAGCAGCCCGGCGAGCAGCAGGAGACCGAGGAGCGCGGCGCGCGGACGTGCGGCGATGCGTGGGATCACAGCGCGATTGTGCAGACCTCCGCCCCCGTGCCGAAGACGGCTCGGCAAGAGTTCACCGCCCGGACGCCTGTTCGACGACGGCGTGACCTGGGGCGGGACCCGCACCCGTGACCTGTACGGGCGTACCGACGAACCCACCGGGTGAAAACCGCGCACACCACCTTTCCCCGCCGCCCTCGACTACGCCCGGCACCGGTCCGTTGTGGACGGGCGGAACGGCCGTGCCGGCGCGAGGAGCAGGTCCGGCGTGACGACGACGCGGCGCCGGCCGCGGGGCCACGGGCCTCACCGGCGATCCGGCGGGTCGAGGCGGTCGGCCTTGTCGCGCAGGTAGCGCTGTTCGACGTGGTTGTCCGTGAGGGCCGCCGCCTCCCGGTAGAGGGCCGCCGCGTCAGCGGTGTCGCCGGTGAGCTGGAGCAGGTGGGCCCGGACGGCGCGTTCCCGTTGGCGGGTCAGCGGGTCCTGGTCCAGGCCGTGGCGCCGGTTGAGGTCGTCGAGCAGCGCCAGCCCCCGTCCGGGGCCGTGGGCCCGGGCCACCGCGACGACCCGGCTGAGCCGGACCGGTGCGGTGGGGGTGAGGCGTTCGAGCCACAGGTAGAGCGCCGCGATCCGCGGCCAGTCCGTCCGGTCGGGCGATTCGGCGGTGGCGTGCACGGCCGCGATCGCGGCCTGCAACCGGTACGGGCCGATCTCGCGCCGGTGCCGGACGCCGTCGATCAGCGCGGTGCCCTCGCGGATGAGGTCCGCCCGCCACCGCGTCCGGTCCTGTTCCTCCAGCGGCACCAGCTCGCCGTCGTCGCCCGTGCGCGCCGGCCGCCGTGCCTCGGTGAGCAGCATGAGCGCCAGCAAGCCGGTCGCCTCGGCGGTGGTCGCGTCGTCGGCAGGCAGGGTGTCGCGGAGCACGCGGGTGAGCCGGATCGCCTCGTGGGTCAGGTCGACGCGGGTGAGCTCGTCGCCGGACGAGGTCGTGTAGCCCTCGTTGAAGATCAGGTACAGCACCTGCATGACGGCGGCCACCCGGTCGGCCCGGTCGGCGTCGGTCGGCGGGGTGAAGCGGGCGCCCGCGCGGGCCAGTTGCCGTTTGGCGCGGCTGATCCGCGTGCCCATGCCCTGTCTCTTATACACA
>NZ_JBHWIE010000277.1:0-9383 GCF_042732085.1 Actinosynnema sp. NPDC059797 | reverse complement strand
TCGCTCGGGGTGTTGTGGTTCCAAAACTGGTTGGGGGGGGGGGCGTGGGGGGTTTGGAGCCTGCAGGCTGGGGCGGGCGGTTTTTCGGCGCGGGCCCCCCGGCGCCCGCTGTGGCAGGCTGGCGGTCTCTTCGCCTGGGGGGTATTCCGCTTGCCCACGTCGACGCCGCCCCGCCCGGACCGGTCGGTGGCCTGGGAGCTGGAACCGTCCGGCTCGTCCTGGCTCCTGAGGTTCCGCAGCACGCCCGAGGTCGCCGCCCACGTGTTCGGCGCCCTGCCCGGGGGCGAACCGGTGCGCAACCTCGGCAACGACCGCCGCTGGCCCTACCGCGTCCGGCTCGCCGCCGCGCCGCCCGCCGGCCTCGAGGACTTCTTCCGGCTGCTCGGCGAGGTGCTGGTGGTCCCCGTGGAGCACGAGAGCGTGGACTGCCTGGTGGCGCTCGACCACCACCTGGAGCCCGACGGGTCGGCGCGCACGGAGGTGGCCGAGCGGCTGCACCTGGTCAAGCACCGCACCGGCGCGCCGGACGAGGTCGACCGCGCCGGTCAGGCCCTGTGCGCCGCGCTGGCGGAGGTGGTGATCAGGCACGAGTGGTACGCCCGCGCGACCAGCGTCCTGCCGGTGCCGGGCCACGACCCCGAGCGCCCGGCGGTGAGCGCGCTGCTCGGCCTCGCCCTGGCCCACGACCTCGGGCTCGGCCTGACCCCGGTCACCTCGCCCGGCCGGGTCCGCAAGCAGGCCCGCCTGCTGACCCCGCGCGAACGCGTCGACCTGCTCGGCGCGTTCCGGGTGGCCGGGGACCTGACCGGGCAGACCGTGCTGGTCGTGGACGACACCCACCAGAGCGGCTACACCATGGCGGGCGTGGCCAACGCGGCCCGCCGCGCCGGCGCGGTCGAGGTGCTCGGCCTGACCGTCACGCGCAACCAGCGGCGCTGACCCCCGCCGTCCCCGCTGTCCTAGTGGTCCTCGTCGGCGTCCCAGCGGCGGCCGAGCGCGGCCAGCTCGTCGGCGTGCTCGACCCGCTCGACCCACCCCGCCGGCCACGCGCCCAGCCCGTGCGCGGCCCCGGCGAACGCGCCCGCGAGGCAGGCGATGGAGTCCGAGTCACCGGACGTGGTCGCCGCCCTGACCAGGGCCTCCACCGGCTCGTCCGGGAACAGCAGCACGCAGTGCAGCGCGGTGGCCAGCGCCTCCTCCGCGACCCACCCGGCGCCCGTGGCCAGGCACGGGTCGGCCCGCCGGTCGGGGCGGGCCAGCGCGCGGTCGAGGGCGTCCAGGGCCGCCGCGCACTCGTCCCAGCCGCGCGCGATGAACTCCTCGGGCCCGGTCGCGCCCGGACGCGCCCACAGGTCGTCCAGCCAGTCCTCGTGGTAGGTCGTGCGCTGCTCCGCGCAGCGCTGCCGCAACGCGGCCGGGAGGTCGTCGAGGCGCATCCCGCCGCGCAGCCGGTGCACGGCGAACGCGGTCAGCTCGCTCGCGGCCAGGGCGGTGGGGTGGCCGTGCGTCAGCGCGGACTGGAACTGGGCGATCCCCGCCCGGTGCGCGTCGTCCAGGCCCGGCGCCAGGCCGACCGGCGCCACGCGCATGTTCGCGCCGCACCCCTTGGAGGACTCGCTCGTCGCCCGTCGCCACGGCAGGCCGTCCGCGAGCCGCTCGCACGCCTGCAAACAGGTCATGCCGGGCGCGCGGTCGTTGTCGGGCGAGGCCCACCAGCGCACGAAGTGGTCGCGCAGCGCGGGTTCGAGGCGGACCCGGTCGGTCCCCTCGAGCAGCGCACGGGCGACCGCCAGCGCCATCTGGGTGTCGTCGGTGACCGGCGCGGGGTCGCCCGCCAGGTCGCGCGGACCGCCCGCGCCGTACCGCCGCTCGATCTCCGGCACGGTCAGGAACTCGGTCGGCGCGCCGAGCGCGTCACCGCACGCGAGACCGAAGAGGGTGCCACTGGCCCTGGTCACCGGGGCAGCATAGGCAGCGGCTCCCGGTGGTTCAGCCAGTTTTCCGGCACCCCGGTCCGGGTGGCCACGACCCCGCCCACCATCGCGGCCGTGGTGTCCATGTCACCGCCGGCGTCGACGCAGGCCCGGATCGCGGCCGGGTAGTCGTCGGCGCGGCTCGCGGCCACCCACAGCGCGAACGGCACGGTGTCCTGCGCGGTCGACCGCGACCCGTTGCCCAATTCGTGAGCGGCCTCCGCGACCGACCGGCCCAGCAGCCCCCGGGCCCGCTCGACGCCCCGGCGCACCTCGCCGTCGCCGAGGTGGTCGAGCACCGCGTCCAGCAGGCCGGGACCGGGCAGCGAAGCCGCGACCGCCACGGCCACCGCGCCGGCGACCCCCTCGGGGTGCCCGTGCGTCACCTCGGCCTGCCGGACGGCCTGCTCGACGGCGGCGGCGGGGTCGCCCGCGAAGAACGCGCCCAGCGGCGCGACCCGCATGGCCGCCCCGTTGCCGCACGAACCGCCACCCCGGTAGGCCGTCGCGGCGGCCTCGCGCCACGGCACCCCGTCGCGGACGCGGTGCAGCACCACCACCGCGCCGGGCCCGTAGCCCCGGTACGGGTCGCAGTGCTCGGCGAACGAGGCGACCAGCCGGTCCTGGTCCACCTCGCCGTGCTCGAGGAGTTCGGCCAGCAGCAGGCAGGCCATCTCGGTGTCGTCCGTCCACGGCCAGGTGCCGTCGGGCGGGAAGTCGTCGGTGCGGGGCCGGGCGAAGAACTGGGCGCCGCAGGCGTCGCCGACGGACAGGCCGTCGAGGGAGAGGAGTGCGAGTTCGCGTGACATGTCGGGCCGAGCGTAGCCCGCGCGCGGCTCGCGCGTGGCCGGAAAAGCCGGAGGGCCCGGGACACGACGGTCCCGGGCCCTCGCGGAGCGCGTGATCAGCTGCAACCCGAGGTGGAGCCGCAGCCCTCGCACAGGTAGCAGGAGCCCGCCGGGCGCATCTTCGTGCCGCACGTCATGCACAGCGGCGCGTCGGCGGCCTTGCCCAGGTGCAGTTCGAGCAGTTCCGTGGAGCTGCCGACCTTCACGTCCTGCGGCTTGGACTTCTGCTCCGGCGCGGGCGCCGGGGCGCTCGCGGGCGCCGACTGCTCCGCCGAACCCACCGAGGTGCGCAGCCCCTCCAGGTCCACGTCACCGCCGCTGTAGTCCGACGCCACCTGCGCGGTGCGCTCGTCGGCCGTGAAGATGCCCAGCTGGGCCCGCTTCTCGAACGGCAGGTAGTCCAGCGCCAGCCGGCGGAACAGGTAGTCCAGCACGCTGGTCGCGATCCGCACGTCCGGGTCGTCGGTCATGCCGGCCGGCTCGAAGCGCAGGTTCTGGAACTTCGAGACGTAGAACTCCAGCGGGATGCCGTACTGGAGACCGACCGAGATGGACATGGAGAACGCGTCCATCACGCCCGCCAGCGTCGAACCCTGCTTGCCCAGCTTGACGAAGATCTCGCCGAGGCCGTCGTCCGGGTACGAGCCCGCGTGCAGGTAGCCCTCGGCGCCGCCGACCGTGAACGACACCGTCTGCGACGGGCGCTTCTTCGGCAGCCGCTTGCGCACCGGCCGGTACTCGACGACCGGCTCGGCGGCCTTGGTCTCCGAGCTGGGCTTGGCCGACTTGCCCGCCGACAGCGGCTGGCCGACCTTGCAGTTGTCGCGGTAGATGGCCAGGGCCTTCAGGCCCATCTTCCAGCCCTGGTAGTAGATCTCCTCGACCTCCTCGACGGTCGCCGTCTCCGGCATGTTCACCGTCTTGGAGATCGCGCCCGACAGGAACGGCTGCACCGCGGCCATCATCCGCACGTGGCCCATCGGCGCGATCGAGCGGTCGCCCATGGCGCAGTCGAACACCTCGTAGTGCTCGGGCTTGAGGCCCGGCGCGTCCACCACGTGCCCGTGCTCGCCGATGTACTCGACGATCGCCTCGACCTGCTCCTCCTGGTAGCCCAGGACGCGCAGCGCGCGCGGCACGGTCTGGTTGACGATCTGCATGGAGCCGCCGCCGACCAGCTTCTTGAACTTCACCAGCGCCAGGTCCGGCTCGATGCCGGTCGTGTCGCAGTCCATCATCAGGCCGATGGTGCCGGTGGGCGCGAGCACGCTGGCCTGCGCGTTGCGCCAGCCGTTGCGGGTGCCGACCTCCTGGCAGCGCTGCCACTCCCTGGTGGCCAGCGAG
This sequence comes from Actinosynnema sp. NPDC059797, assembly GCF_042732085.1. Taxonomy (NCBI): domain Bacteria; kingdom Bacillati; phylum Actinomycetota; class Actinomycetes; order Pseudonocardiales; family Pseudonocardiaceae; genus Actinosynnema; species Actinosynnema sp. NPDC059797. The sequence goes on along the minus strand of NZ_JBHWIE010000277.1, from coordinate 5,218 downwards.
CGGACCGCCGCGTCGTTGGCGTGCAGCGCGCGGATCGAGTCGTTGGCCGCCGCGTGCTTGCGGATGACCCGCTGGTGCGCCTCGGCGTTGCGGGCGTAACCCGCGTACGGGCCGACGACGCCCGCCAGCTCCGCGGACCGCCGGTACGCCACGGCCTGCATCAGCGACGTGATCGAGGCGGCCAGGGTGCGGCCACCCTCGGAGTCGTAGGCGTGGCCGGTCGCCATGAGCAGCGCGCCCAGGTTCGCGTAGCCGATGCCCAGCTGGCGGAAGTCGCGCGTGGTCTCGCCGATCGAGGGGGTCGGGAAGTCCGCGAAGCTGATGGAGATGTCCATCGCGGTGATGATCAGCTCGACCGACTTGGCGAACAGCTCGGCGTTGAACGAGCCGTCGTCGGACAGGAACTTCATCAGGTTCAGCGACGCCAGGTTGCAGCTGGAGTTGTCCAGGTGCATGTACTCCGAGCACGGGTTGGACGCGGTGATCCGGCCCGACTCCGGCGTGGTGTGCCAGTCGTTGATCGTGCCGTCGTACTGGATGCCCGGGTCGGCGCACTCCCACGCGGCCTGCGCGAGCTTGCGGAACAGGGACCGCGCGTCGACGTGCTCGATGACCTCGCCGGTCATGCGGGCGCGCAGGCCGAACTGGCCGCCGTTCTCGTAGGCGCGCATGAACTCGTCGGACACGCGGATCGAGTTGTTGGCGTTCTGGTACTGGACGGACACGATGTCCTTGCCGCCCAGGTCCATGTCGAAACCGGCGTCGCGCAGCGCGCGGACCTTGTCCTCCTCGCGCGCCTTGGTCTCGATGAACTCCTCGACGTCGGGGTGGTCCACGTCCAGCACGACCATCTTCGCCGCGCGGCGGGTCGCGCCACCGGACTTGATGGTGCCCGCGGACGCGTCGGCGCCGCGCATGAACGACACCGGGCCGGACGCCGTGCCGCCGGAGGACAGCAGCTCCTTGGACGAGCGGATGCGCGAGAGGTTCAGGCCCGCGCCGGAGCCGCCCTTGAAGATCAGGCCCTCCTCGCGGTACCAGTTCAGGATCGACTCCATCGTGTCGTCGACCGACAGGATGAAGCAGGCGCTGACCTGCTGCGGGGAGCTGGTGCCGACGTTGAACCACACCGGCGAGTTGAAGCTGAACACCTGGTGCAGCAGCATCCACGTCAGCTCGTGCTCGAACACCTCGGCCTCGGCGTCGCCGCCGAAGTAGCCGTGCTCGACACCCGCCTTGACGTAGGTGCGCACCACGCGGTCGATGAGCTGGCGCAGGCTGTGCTCGCGCTGCGGCGTGCCCACCGCGCCGCGGAAGTACTTGCTGGTCACGATGTTGGTGGCGTTGACGGACCAGAAGTCGGGGAACTCCACGCCGCGCTGCTCGAAGTTCACCGAGCCGTCGCGCCAGTTCGTCATCACGACGTCCCGGTGCTCCCAGGTGACCTCGTCGTAGGGGTGCACACCTTCGGTGGTGTAGACGCGTTCCACCTTCAGCTTGGCGGTCTTGGCGCCCGCGCCGTTGCGGGTGGCGGTCTTCTTCCCTGAGCCACCGACGGTCTCGGTCATCCGGGTTCCCTCTCGATCAGGTAGGTGTGGTGGCGCGACCACGTCCGGGCTCCCCGTCCGAGGCGGTCGCTGTGGTTGTTTCCGGTCGCGGTGTTGCTTGGTCGCGGTGTTCCGGTCGCGGCGCGGGCGCTAGTCGTCGCGCTGGGCGTCGCGGAGATCGGCGATCTCCTTCTCGAAGTCCTCCACGGACGAGAAGGAGCGGTAGACGCTGGCGAAGCGCAGGTAGGCGACCTCGTCCAGCTCGCGCAGCGGGCCGAGGATCGCGAGGCCCACCTCGTGGCTGGGGATCTCGGCGACGCCGCCGGAGCGGATCGACTCCTCCACGCGGTGCGCGAGGTGCTGGAGGGCGTCCTCGTCGACGGGGCGGCCCTGGCAGGCGCGGCGGACGCCGTTGACGACCTTGTCGCGGCTGAAGGGCTCGGTGACGCCGGAGCGCTTGACCACCGCGAGCACGGCCTCCTCGACGGTGGTGAACCGGCGGCCGCAGCTGGAGCAGGACCGCCTGCGGCGGATCACCTGACCCTCGTCCACCTCGCGGGAGTCGACCACGCGCGAGTCCGAGTTCCGGCAGAACGGGCAACGCACGGCTGATCTCCCCCTGCTTGGGCGCAGCACTCATCGCGTTAGTCCTGGGGAGGGGGAATACCCCAACCTGTGGACTAACTACGTCGGTGCAACCACTAGATGTAGGGGTAAACCTATGCCTTGGCCCCCTGGCGCCGCAACTCGTGAGAACCCTCGGCGTGTCACCCGTACGGCTGATCCGCAGCCACCTCGCGAACGGCCCTGCACCCTACCCGCCACCCTTCGCGTGTCCTCCACCCAGACACCGCGTGTCCTCCACTCCGACACCGCGAGTCGTCCGTTCCGGACGCGCGAGTCGTACCTCCAGACCGCGCGAGTCGTACGTCCAGGACCGCCGTGTCGTACGCACAGGACCCCCGAGTTCAGCGTTCAGGCGCCCAAGGGTTGTGGCCGAGGGGTGCGCGAAAGGTGAACTCGGGGGTCCTGGAGGTACGACTCGCCCGACCTGGGCGTACGACTCGCGGTGTCTGGAGGTACGACTCGCGGTGTCGGAGTGGACGACTCGCGGTGTCTCAGTGGAGGACACGCGGTGTCTGGGTGGAGGACACGCGTGGAGGGGGGAGGGGAGGGGTTAGGGGAGGAGGCCGGTGGGGACGGTCAGGGGTTGGCCCGGGACGAGGTCGTCGGTGGTGAGGTTGTTCAGGGTGCGGATGCGGGCGGCTACGGCGTCCGGGTCGCTGGTGGGGGCGCTGCGCCTGGCCACGTCGTGCAGGGTCTCGCCGACCTGGACGTGCACCACGGCGGTGCGCTCGGGGACGGTGGTGGCGCCCGAGGTGTAGAGGTAGCCGAAGGTGAGGGCGGCGGCCAGGGCGGCGGTGGCGAGCGCGGAGAGGGTGAACCGGACGGCCGGGTGCCGCTCGGGGCGCACCCGGCACGCCGCCGCGTCCGGCGGGGTCTCGCGGGGCGCCTGGGGCGTGCGGCGGGTGGACGGGCGGCGGTCGCGGTCCGGGACGGCGAACCGGCGCAGCACGCGCGGTCCCGGTCGCAGCCCCGTGCCGAGGGCGACGTCCTCGACACCGGCCCCGTCCACGAGTTCGAAGCTGTTCCGGGTGCCAATGACCACCGCCATCATGCCCTCCAACGCAGGTCATCCGATCATGATCGAACCTGTGTTCGATCGAACGTCCGTGCGAATGTCTACCACTAAGTGCCGCATAATCGCCACGACACGCCGATACTTACTTCGAACAGGTGTTTGATCTGGGCGCGCAACCCGACTACCGTCCACAACCGAAGATCGACGCAGAGCCGGCCTGGGAATCGGAGCCGGTGAGGAGGGGAAAACCGTGGCACGCAAGACCAACGACGACCTGAGCATGGCCGCGGAGGTGCCCTCCCCGCCCGAGCAGACGGACATCGCGGGCAACGCGGGGCTCACCCTCCGCCAGCGCAAGGTGCTCGACGTCATCCGCGACTGGCTGGACCGGTTCGGCTACCCCCCGAGCGTGCGCGAGATCGGCGAGGCGGTCGGCCTGACCAGCACGTCCTCCGTCGCGCACCAGCTCCGCGCGCTGGAGAAGAAGGGCTTCCTGCGGCGCGACCCGAACCGCCCCCGCGCGGTGGGCGTGCTGCCGACCGAGATCGTGACCGGCCTGGCGCCGGCCTCCAAGCCCACCCCCGCGTACGTGCCCATGCTGGGCCGCATCGCCGCCGGTGGGCCGATCCTGGCGGAGGAATCCATCGAGGACGTGTTCCCGCTGCCGCGCGACCTGGTCGGCGAGGGCGAGGTGTTCCTGCTCAAGGTCGTGGGTGACTCGATGGTGGACGCCGCCATCACCGACGGTGACTGGGTCGTGGTCCGCCAGCAGCCCACCGCCGACAACGGCGACGTGGTGGCCGCCATGATCGACGGCGAGGCCACGGTGAAGACGTTCAAGCGCAAGGACGGGCACGTGTGGCTGATGCCGCACAACCCCGCCTACCAGCCGATCCTGGGCGACGAGGCGTCGATCCTGGGCAAGGTCGTCGCGGTGCTGCGCCGCCTCTGAACGACGACGGGAGGTCCCGGGCACTGCCCGGGACGCCTCCGCGCGTGGTCAGCCCTTCCGGCGCGAGCGGCGGACGAAGGCGCCCACCAGCACCAGCGCCGCCGCGCCACCGCCCACCACCAGCCACGGCGAGGTGGGCTCCGACGACGCCGGGGCGGACGCGGCCGGCGGGTCGGCGGCTCGGGCCTCGTCCTCGGCCGAAGACGTGGGGGTGGGCGCAGGAGCGGGCGCCGCGGCCAGTGCGGCGGCACCTTCCACCCGTCGCACCTGCGAGGACGTCCCCTCCTTGCCGAACTCCGAGGCCGACAGCAGCGCGCCGTCCGCGTCGAACGCGATGGCCTCGCCCTGCGGCTCGTCCGGCAGCGGCACCCGCACGGGGTCGCCCTCCAGCGCCTTCGCCAGGTCGCCGTCCGGCACCGGGAACAGGTACGCGTCGGTGTAGGTGCGCAGCGCGGCCACCGTGCCGTCCGGGCTCATCGCACCGCCCGTGACCAGGCGCGTCACCACCGGGTTGGTCAACGGCCCGCCGGGCGTCTCGGTGCCGCGGATCGACACCTGCGCCACCTGCTCCATCGGGGTCGGCGCGTTCTCGGACAGCTCCGAAACCGGCCGGTACACCAACGCCGAGCCGATCGTTTCCTTGGTGACGACGTGCGGAATTCCCGAGCCGTCCAACAACAACGCCTCGGCGTCGTGCTTTCCGTCAGGATACGTGAGTCGGTACAAACGGGCCGTGCCGTCCGGGGAAACCGCGTGCAATGCCACGGTTTCCCGCGTCTTGCCGTTGTCCCCGGTGTCCGCCGCCCACAGGGTTCCGTCAGGCGCGAGAGCGAGGTCCTCGACGTCGAACGGGTTGATCGCCGTCGTGATCGTCCGCGTGATCGCGCACGTGCGGTCCATCACCTGCACGGCCAACCGGCCGTCGTCGCTGTCGTTCACCGCGAACAGCTCGCCACCGCGCGCGGCGAGCCCGGACAGCTCCTCCAGCCGCGCGTCGGTCACCGCGCACAGGGGGGGGGGGGCGGGCACCGCCACCGGGTAACGGGCCCCCGCCACCAGGCCGAGCACTACGAGGAG
>NZ_JBHWIE010000276.1:0-9392 GCF_042732085.1 Actinosynnema sp. NPDC059797 | reverse complement strand
ATTTGTTTAAACGAGACACCCGCGTGACCGGACCCCGTTGTCCGGCCACGCGGGAAGAGGACGTCCCCGGCGGCCGGCCCCCGCTGTCCGGCCGCCGGGAACGGGTCAGGTGATCGGCCGGTCCGTCGGCTCGATCGGCCGGGGCAGGACGTCCCGCCCCACCAGGTACGCGTCGACGCCCGCGGCGGCCGAGCGGCCCTCCGCGATCGCCCACACGATCAGCGACTGCCCGCGGCCCATGTCGCCCGCCACGAACACGCCGTCCACCGAGGTGGCGAACGACCGGTCACGGGCGACGTTGCCGCGCGCGTCCAGGTCCACGCCCAGCTCGGTGAGCAGCCCCTCCTTCTCCGGGCCGACGAAACCCATGGCCAGCGTCACCAGCTGGGCCGGGATCTCGCGCTCGCTGCCGGGCACCGGCTCGAAGCGCCCGCCGGACGCCCGCACCTCGACCAGGCGCAGCGCCCGCACCGCACCGTCGTCGTCGCCCAGGAACTCCACCGTGGACACCGAGTACAGGCGCTCGCCGCCCTCCTCGTGCGCCGACGACACCCGGTACAGCATCGGGTAGGTCGGCCACGGGTGGGCCTCCGACCGCTGCTCCGGCGGCCTGGGCATGATCTCCAGCTGCGTCACCGACAGCGCGCCCTGGCGGTGGGCCGTGCCCACGCAGTCCGCGCCCGTGTCACCGCCGCCGATGACGACCACGTGCTTGCCCTCCGCCGAGATCGGCGGCCGCTCCAGCTCGCCGCGCGCCACCCGGTTCGCACCCGGCAGGTACTCCATCGCCTGGTACACCCCGCGCAGCTCCCGGCCGGGCACCGGCAGGTCGCGCCACGCCGTCGCGCCGCCGGCCAGCACCACCGCGTCGTAGGACGCCCGCAGCTCGTCGACCGTGACGTCCACGCCGACGTTCACGCCCGTCCGGAACTCGGTGCCCTCGGCGCGCATCTGCTCCAGCCGCCGGTCCAGGCGCCACTTCTCCATCTTGAACTCGGGGATGCCGTACCGCAGCAGGCCGCCGATCGCGTCGGCCCGCTCCAGCACCACCACCGAGTGCCCGGCCCGGGTCAGCTGCTGCGCCGCGGCCAACCCGGCGGGGCCGGAGCCGACGACCGCTACCTTCTTGCCGGTCAGGGTGGCGGGGACCTGCGGGGTCACCCAGCCCTCGTCCCACGCCCGGTCGATGATGGAGATCTCCACCCGCTTGATGGTCACCGGATCGCCGTTGATCCCGACCACGCACGCGGCCTCGCACGGCGCGGGGCACAGCGTCCCGGTGAACTCCGGGAAGTTGTTGGTGGCGTGCAACCGGTCCGACGCCTTGCGCCAGTCCTCCCGCCACACCAGGTTGTTCCACTCGGGGATCAGGTTCCCCAGCGGACAGCCCTGGTGGCAGAACGGGATGCCGCAGTCCATGCACCGCCCGGCCTGCTTCTCCAGCCGGGGCCGCTCGAACTCCTCGTACACCTCGCGCCAGTCGCGCAGCCGCAGGAACACCGGCCGGCTGCGCGGCACCTCCCGCTCGGTGGTGAGGAAGCCTCGGGGGTCAGCCATGAGACGCCTCCATGATCGCTTCGTTGACGTCCCGGCCTTCCTGCTCGGCGCGGGCGCGGGCGGCGAGCACCCGCTTGTAGTCCTTGGGCATGACCTTGGTGAACCGGTCGACCGCGAGGTCCCAGTCCGCCAGCAGCGCGTGCGCCACCGCCGACTCGGTCTCCGCGTAGTGCTTCTCCACCGCGGACCGCAGGAACTCCCGGTCGGCGGCGTCCAGCGGGTCCAGGTCCACCATCTCGGCGTTCACCCGGCCGACCACCGCGTCGAGCACGTAGGCGACGCCGCCCGACATGCCCGCCGCGAAGTTGCGCCCGGTCGACCCGAGCACGACCACCCGGCCGCCGGTCATGTACTCGCAGCCGTGGTCGCCCACGCCCTCGACGACGGCCAGCGCGCCGGAGTTGCGCACGCAGAACCGCTCGCCGACGCGCCCGCGCAGGAAGATCTCGCCGGACGTGGCGCCGTAGCCGATCACGTTGCCCGCGACGACCTGCTGCTCGGCGGCGAACTGGGCGTCCGGCACCGGCCGCACGGTGATCCGCCCGCCGGACAGGCCCTTGCCGAGGTAGTCGTTCGCGTCGCCGACGAGCCGCAGGGTGATGCCGCGCGGCACGAACGCGCCGAACGACTGCCCGGCGGTGCCGGTGAACGTGATGTCGATCGTGTCGTCCGGCAGGCCCTGGCCGCCCCACTTCCGGGTCACCTCGGAGCCGAGCATGGTGCCCACGGTGCGGTTGACGTTGCGCACCGGCAGCTCCAGCCGCACCCGGTCGCCCGAGGCGATGGCGCCCTCGGCCAACTGGATCAGCGTGTTGTCCAGCGCCTTGTCCAGCCCGTGGTCCTGCGCCACCACCTGGTGCCGCGCCGCGCCCTCGGGCAGCTCGGGCACGTGGAAGATCGGCGACAGGTCGAGCCCGGCCGCCTTCCAGTGGTCAACGGCCCGGCGCGTGTCCAGCAGGTCGGCGTGGCCGACGGCCTCCGCCAGGGTGCGGAAACCGAGGCGCGCCAACAGCTCCCGCACCTCCTGCGCGACGAACTCGAAGAAGTTCACCACGTGCTCGGCCTTGCCCGCGAACTTCGCGCGCAGCGCCGGGTTCTGCGTGGCCACGCCCACCGGGCAGGTGTCCAGGTGGCACACCCGCATCATGATGCAGCCCGACACCACCAGGGGAGCGGTGGCGAAGCCGAACTCCTCCGCGCCCAGCAGCGCCGCGATCACCACGTCCCGGCCGGTCTTGAGCTGGCCGTCGGTCTGCACCACGATCCGGTCGCGCAGCCGGTTGGCCAGCAGCGTCTGCTGCGTCTCGGCCAGGCCCAGCTCCCACGGGCCGCCCGCGTGCTTGATGGACGACAGGGGGGAGGCGCCGGTGCCGCCGTCGTGGCCGGAGATCAGCACGACGTCCGCGTGGGCCTTGGACACGCCCGCCGCGACCGTGCCGACGCCGACCTCGGAGACGAGCTTCACGTGGATGCGCGCCGCCGGGTTGGCGTTCTTCAGGTCGTGGATGAGCTGCGCCAGGTCCTCGATCGAGTAGATGTCGTGGTGCGGCGGCGGCGAGATCAGGCCCACGCCCGGCGTCGAGTGCCGGGTCTTGGCGATCCACGGGTACACCTTCGCGCCGGGCAGCTGGCCGCCCTCGCCGGGCTTCGCGCCCTGCGCCATCTTGATCTGGATGTCGTCGGCGTTGACCAGGTACTCGCTCGTCACGCCGAACCGGCCGGACGCGACCTGCTTGATCGCGCTGCGGCGCGAGTCGCCGTTGGCGTCCGGGACGAACCGCTCCGGGTCCTCGCCGCCCTCGCCGGTGTTGGACTTCGCGCCCAACCGGTTCATCGCGATGGCCAGCACCTCGTGCATCTCCTGCGAGATGGACCCGTAGGAGATGGCGCCGGTGGCGAACCGCTTGACGATCGACGAGACCGGCTCGACCTCCTCGATCGGCACCGGCGGCCGCACGCCCTCCTTGAACTCGAACAGCCCGCGCAGCGTCATCAGCCGCTCGGCCTGCTCGTCGACCGCGCGCGTGTACTCCTTGAAGACGTCGTAACGCCCGGTGCGGGTGGAGTGCTGGAGCTTGAACACCGTCTGCGGGTTGAACAGGTGCGCCTCGCCCTCGCGGCGCCACTGGTAGTCGCCGCCGGTCTCCAGCTCCCGGTGGTGCGGCCGGACGCCGTCGGCCGGGAACGCGGTGCGGTGCCGCCGCGCGACCTCCTCGGCGATGACGTCGAACCCGATGCCGCCCAGCCGCGACGTGGTGCCGGTGAAGCAGGACTCCACGACCTCGTCGCCCAGGCCGATGGCCTCGAAGATCTGCGCGCCCGTGTAGGAGGCGACGGTCGACACGCCCATCTTGGACATGGTCTTGCGCACGCCCTTGCCCAGCGCCTTGATCAGGTTGCGGGCGGCGACCTTCGGCTCGACGTCCGGCAGCTCCTCCACCGACGCCATCGCCAGGTACGGGTTGACCGCCTTGGCGCCGTAGCCGACGAGCAGCGCGATGTGGTGCACCTCGCGGGCGTCGCCCGCCTCCACGATCAGGTCGACCTGGGTGCGGGTCTTCTCCCGCACCAGGTGGTGGTGCACCGCACCGGTCAGCAGCAGCGACGGGATCGGCGCGTGCTCGGCGTCGACGCCCCGGTCGGACAGCACGACCAGTCGCGCGCCGTCCCGGATGGCCGCCGACACCTCGGCGCGGATCTCGTCCAGCCGCCGCACCAGGGCCTCGCCGCCGCCCGCCACCTCGTACAGGCCGCGCACGGTGAAGGTGCGGAACTCCGGCAGGGTGCCGTCGTCGTCGACGTGCACCAGCTTGGCCAGCTCGTCGTTGTCCAGCACCGGGAACGGCAGCGAGATCCGCCGGCAGGAGCTCTCGTCCGCCGACAGCAGGTTGGGCTCCGCGCCGAGGGTGGCGTGCAGCGAGGTCACCAGCTCCTCGCGGATCGCGTCCAGCGGCGGGTTGGTCACCTGGGCGAACAGCTGGGTGAAGTAGTCGAACAGCTGCCGGGGCCGGTTCGACAGCGGCGCGAACGGGGCGTCGTTGCCCATCGAGCCGATCGGCTCCGCGCCGGTGCGGGCCATCGGGCCCAGCAGCAGCGACAGCTCCTCCTCGGTGTAGCCGAACGCCTGCTGGCGGCGCACCAGCGACGAGTGCGTGGGCACCTCGCGGGCCCGCACCGGCAGGTCGGCCAGGCGCAGGATGCCCTTCTCGACCCACTCCTGGTACGGGTGCTCGGCGGCGAGCTGCCCCTTGATCTCCTCGTCGTCGATGATCCGCCCCTGGGCGGTGTCGACGAGGAACATCCGGCCCGGCTCCAGCCGGCCCTTGCGCACGATGGTGGCCGGGTCGAGGTCGAGCACGCCCGCCTCGCTGCCCAGCACCACCAGGCCGTCCTCGGTGACCCAGTACCGGGCCGGGCGCAGGCCGTTGCGGTCGAGCACCGCGCCGATCAGCGTGCCGTCGGTGAACGACACCAGCGCCGGGCCGTCCCACGGCTCCATGAGCGTGGAGTGGAACTCGTAGAACGCCCGCCGCGCGGGGTCCATCTCGGTGTGGTTCTCCCACGCCTCGGGGATCATCATCAGCACCGCGTGGGGCAGGCTGCGGCCGCCCAGGTGCAGCAGCTCCAGCACCTCGTCGAAGGTGGCCGAGTCGCTGGCGTCGCGCGTGATGACCGGGAACACCCGGGACAGGTCGCCGGGGATCAGGTCGGTGGCCAGCACCGACTCCCGGGCGTCCATCCAGTTGCGGTTGCCGCGCAGGGTGTTGATCTCGCCGTTGTGCGCCACGTACCGGTACGGGTGGGCCAGCGGCCACGACGGGAACGTGTTGGTGGAGAAGCGCGAGTGCACCAGGCCGATGGAGCTGGTCACCCGCTCGTCGGTGAGGTCCCGGAAGAACCTCTCCACCTGCGGCTCGGTGAGCATGCCCTTGTAGACGACCGTGCGGCCCGACAGGCTCGGGAAGTACGCGTCCGTGGCGTGCTCCACGCGCTTGCGCACCACGAAGGCCAGGCGCTCCAGCTCCAGGCCGCCGGTGCCCTCCGGACCGGCGAGGAAGAGCTGGCTGAACGCCGGCATGGTCGTCCTCGCGGTCGGCCCGACGTGGTCGGCGTCCACCGGCAGCTCGCGCCAGCCGAGGACGGTGGCGCCCTCCTCGGCGGCGATGCGCTCGACCTCGGCCTTGACGCCGTCCTGCCCGTCGTGCGGCAGGAACGCCGTGCCGACGGCGTAGTGGCCGGGCTCGGGCAGCGCGAAGTCGACGACCTCGCGGTAGAACGCGTCGGGGACCTGGATCAGGATTCCCGCGCCGTCACCGGTTTCAGGCTCTGCCCCGCGGGCACCCCGGTGTTCGAGGTTGCGCAGCGCGACCAGGGCCTGGCGCACGATCGCGTGGTTTCTACGCCCGGCCAGGTCGGCCACGAACGCGACGCCACAAGCGTCGTGCTCGTACCGCGGGTCGTAGAGGCCGCCTTGCGGCGGGTTGTGGTGGTGGGTCACAACGGGCCCTCCCGTGGCGTCGTCAGTTCGCCTGTTTTCGGGCAAACGGATGCGGCCGAGCGACCGCGCGCGGCTTTACGCGGACAGGTCGGCCTGCAGGTGCTGGCTGGGGAACCACGCCGGGAGATCATCAGCGTGGGGACCGCACTCCGTTGTGCGGGAGAACTGCACTTCCTGGTGCGTGCGCTCCGTGACCGGATGGGGCCGGGAGAGCACGCTGGGCGGTGCACCGGGGTTGCCGGGGTCTTGTGACGATAGTGTGAATTCGGGGTTATGGCGCTAGTCCGAGAGGGCGTCGTGGCGAAGACCACCCCTACTTGACGCCGTTTCGCCCAGTCGAGTACGCCCGCTCGGACCAGTGTTTCGAAAGTTCCAGCCGCGGCCGAGCTCAGCCCCTGGCGGTCCGCGCCGCTCTCGCGCAGGCGCCCGCGGCGACCAGGAAGGTGATCGCCACGGCGGCCTGCCACCACGCGGCCTCGCTCGCGGCCAGGATCACGTTGATGCCCGCCACCAGTGCGAACAGGGCGGACAGGAGCGCCCAGACCCGGCGTTCACCCCGCTCCGAACGGGGCACCAGGACGAAGGTCGGCGGGTGGGTCATCTCGGGCACCTCCAGTCGGGGGCTCGTCGCCACCGGCGGCGACGAGGCGGTCCGGAGTACCCGCACTTTGCGTAGATCACACCTTCGCGGGACAACTTCTTTCGCCGAGGACCGAACATCCTGTGCGCTGTGTAATCGGGGTTACCCCAGGGTTACGCCGAACAGGACCCCCACGTAGTACGTCACGATCATCGTCAGCGAGCCGACCACCACGTTCCGGCGCACCGCCCGCCCGACCCCGCTCGCCCCGAGCCGGGCGCTGACCACGCCGGTGAGCACCAGCCCGACCAGCACCGCCGCCGCGCACGCCCACACCCGCCACGCCGTGGGCGGCAGCACGATCGCCACCAGCGGCACCGCCGCGCCCACCGCGAACGCCACCAGCGACGCCAGCGCGGCGTGCCACGGGTTGGTCAGGTTGTCCGGGTCGATCTGGAGCTCGGCCTCGGCGTGGGCGCGCAGGGCGTCCTTCTCGGTCAGCTCGTGCGCGACCCGGGCGGCCAGCTCCTCGGACAGGCCCTTGTCCCGGTAGATGCCCGCCAGCTCGCGCTCCTCCTCCTCGGGCATCTCGCGCAGCTCCCGGGCCTCCAGCCGCAGCGCGGCCCGCTCGGTGTCCCGCTGCGTGCTGACCGAGACGTACTCGCCGCCCGCCATCGACAGCGAGCCGGCGACCAACCCGGCCACGCCCGCGGCGAGGATCGCGGTGCGGTCCGCGGTGGCCCCCGCGACGCCCACCACCAGACCCGCCGTGGACACGATCCCGTCGTTGGCGCCGAGCACGCCCGCGCGGAGCCAGTTCAGCCTGCCGGAGAGGTCGTCGTGGTGCGGTTCACCGGGGTGCGTCATGCCGTGATCGAACCACCCGGCACACCACCGGGTGGTGTGGAGGACGCGAACGGGTGAAGGACTGGACAGCCCCGCACCCCACCCGCGCGCCACCGCCCGCGATCAACGCCACTGTGACGAATGGACGAAGGGGATCAGCCGGACTCCACGATCCGCCACTGCGGGCCGTTCACCCAGGTCGCCTCCAACCGGGACCGGTGCCCGGCCCCGGCGAACTCCACGACGACGGCGTCGGCGGGCTGCTCGACGGTGGCCGAGAACCCCTGGTGCGGGGTGGCCGAGATCGGCTGCAGGTCGCGCGGCGCGAACCGGACGGCCGCCACCCCACCCCGGAGGCGGAAGCTGCGCAGGTAAACGGGTTGGCCGCCCTGCTCGACCCAGGTGCCCTCCTCGGAAGGCAACTGCGCGGCAGCGGTGGTGGTCGTGGTCGTGGTCGTGATCACCACGGTGACGGTCGCCGGAGGCGGCGCGGAAACGGGGGCGGCGGTCGTGGTCGTGGGCACCGCGGACGACTGCTGGACCGGCCCGGCGACGAAGCGCGGCGGTTCCGGCACACCCGCCTCCAGCACGGAGCGGACGCCCAACCAGGACAACCCCACCGCCACGGCGGTGGAGGCCGACCACGCCGCGAAGTACCGCAGACCCCTGGTCACCCCGACCATCCTGCCGGCGGCGGCACCCGACCCCAATCAGCCCTCGTCCGACCGGCCGCAGGTGGTCACGTGACCACCCACGTCGTAGCACTCGGCGGCGGCGAGCACGGTCTCGAGCAGCCGGGGGAAGCGGGCCTCGAGCTCCTCCCGGCGCAGCCGCACGTAACAGCGGGTGCCCTCATCGCGCCGCCACGTCAACCCGGCGGTGTTGAGCACCTTCAGGTGGTGGCTGAGCGTCGACTTGGCCACCGGCGCGGTGAACTCGCCGAAGTTCCGCTCCTCGCCGTCGGCCAGCAACCGCACCAGCCCGACGCGCAGCGGGTCGCTGAGCGCCGCCAGGACGTCGGTCAGGCAGAGCCGATCGACGTCCGGGTTGGGCTCGGTGTGGCGCACCCCTCCAGTCTAGTTGTTCGACGACTTGCGAACATGCCATCGATCCCGCTAACTTGTTCGACGTTCACCGAACATCGAACAAGGGGGAACCATGGAGTTCGACGGACAGGTGGCCCTGGTCACCGGCAGCACCGCGGGCATCGGTCGGGAAACCGCGCGGCTGCTGGCGCTCGGCGGCGCGACGGTGATCGTCACCGGCCGGGACGCCGCACGGGGCGCGGAAACCACGGCGGCCATCGAGGCGGACGGCGGCCGGGCCAAGTTCATCGCGGCGGACCTGGCCGACCTGGCCTCGGTCCGAGCCCTGGCCGAGGCCGCCGGCGAGGTCGACGTGCTCATCAACAACGCGGGCATCTTCCCGTTCGCGTCGACCGCCGAGCAGGACCCCGACGTCTACCGGCAACTGTTCGACATCAACGTCCGCGCCCCGTTCTTCCTGGGCGCGGCCCTCCTGCCCGCCATGGCGGCCCGCGGCCGGGGGACCGTGGTCAACATCTCCACCTCGGCCGCCACGCTGGGCTTCCCGGGCACCGCGGCCTACGCGGCCACCAAGGCGGCGCTGGAGTCCCTGACGCGCACGTGGGCGGTGGAATTCCGGGGCACCGGCGTAAGGGTCAACACCGTGTCCCCGGGTGCCACCGCAACCGAATCGGCCCTGGCCCTGGGCGACGACGTGGCGACGAAGCTGGGCGAGGCAACCCCGCTGGGCCGGGTGGCACAACCCCGGGAGATCGCCGAGACCATCGTGTTCCTGGCCTCCCCGCGCGCCAGTTACGTCCACGGCCAAAACCTGATCGTCGACGGCGGCCAGGTGATCGTCTAACCGAAGACGCACACCACGCCC
>NZ_JBHWIE010000275.1:0-9424 GCF_042732085.1 Actinosynnema sp. NPDC059797 | reverse complement strand
CTGGGTGGTATCGGCACCTCGACGAGGCCTCCGTGCGGCAGACCTCGCCCGGTGAGGCACCTCACGGTGTCCCACGTGCCTTTCGCCAGATCCACCATCGTCCCTCCGATCAGGGCCGGCGCGCAGGCCAGCCGGCGCGGCAACGAGGAGCTCGGCTCCGGCCGCGAGGAGCTCACCCGGGCGGCTGCCACGACCACCAGGGTCGAGAGCACCAGGCCGGTGGCGACGTCCCCCGGGTGCAGGCTCGTCAGCACCAGCAGGTAGACCGCGGTGAGCACGACGACGCGGACCAGCAGTGCGAGCATCCCGATCTCCCTTGTCATCCGGGGGCACCGGCCAGCAGGGCGTCGACCGCCTGACCGCTGAGCGCGAGCAGCGGTTCCGGCCACAGGCCGGTGGCCAGGACGAGCAGGGCCGGCACGGCGGTGACCAGCCGCTGGGGCAGGGGGCTCGGCACACCGACCAGCCGCGGCTCTTCGCGCCAGAAGCGGCGTTGGTAGACCTGGAACAGGTACACCAGCGAGAGCACGCTGCCGACCACGAGGAGCACGACGAGCGCGACGCTGCCGGTCGCGACCCCGGTGCGGAACAGCTCGAGCTTGCCGACGAACCCCGCCGTGGGCGGTACCCCCGCCACGCTGAAGGCCCCGATCGCGAACGCGGCGGCGACCAACGCGCCGCGCGTCTTGGAGGCCAGGAACAGCAACGCCTTGTTCAGCGAGTTGACCACGCTGTAGAGCACCGCGGCGGTCAGCCCGACCGGCCCGCCCACCCCCAGCGCGACCAGCACGTACCCGACCTGTCCGATCGCGGAGTAGGCCAGCATCTCGGCGGTGTCGCCGCGCCCGATGGCCAGCACCCCGCCGTAGACGATCGACACGGCGCCCAGGACGGCGAGCGCCGCTCCCGTCAGCCGCAGCTGTTCCGGGAAGATCCCGGCGCCGAAGCGCAGGAGGCCGTAGGCGCCGATGTTCGCCACCGCGCCGCTGAGGATGGCCGCGACGGCCGGCCGGGAGCCGGCGTAGACGGTCGGCAGCCAGAAGTGGAAGGGGAACAAGCCCAGCTTCACGCTGAACGCGATGAAGAACCCGGCCGCGATGAGGATCGCGGCGTTGGGGTTCACGGTGAGCATGCGCTGGGCGACCTGGTCCATCGCGAGGGTCCCGGTCACCCGGTAGGTGCCGGCCACGGACAGCAGGAAGATGAACGAGCCCAGGAGGTTGACCGCGGTGAACACCAGCGCGGCCCGCAGCTGGCGTCGTTTGCCCCCGTAGGCGCTGAGCGCGTACGACGCGGTCATGGCCAGTTCGAAGAAGACGTAGAAGGTGAACACGTCGGCCGTGACGAACAGGCCGATCAACCCGGCGGCGAGCAGCACGACCAGACCGGGGAGGGTTCGTGACCGCACCCGGCCGACCGCCTCGTGAGCCGCGCCGGCCAGCAGCACGAGCACCGAGAGCCACGCGAAGGCGACGCCCAGGGCGTCCGCGCGCAGCACGATGCCGACGCCGGCCGCCCAGCCCCCGGTCACGACTTCCCTGCCGCCCTCCGTGAACACCTCGACGGCGAGGACGCCCAGCACGACGAGCGTCACCAGGAGCGCCACGACGGCGAGCCAGGTCACCACGCGCCGGCGCCCGTCGAACGCGACGAGCAGGGCACCCGACACCCACGGCACGAGGAGCGCGACCGACATCAGCATCAGCGGACCCGCCCGTTCTCGGTGCGCGGCTCCCACTCCTCGTCGGGTCCGTTCTCGACCTCCTCGCGTTCCGCCTGCCGTTCCGCTTCCAGCGCGGCGTCGTGCTCGGACTCCGTCGCGGCCAGTTCGTCCTGCTCGGCGGTCCGGAAGACCACGACGGCCCGGTGCACCAGGGCGAGCAGCATCGCCACCGTTGCCAGGCCGATCACCAGGGCGGTCAGCGCGAGCGCCTGGGGCAGTGGATCGCTCACCGGGTCACCCGGCCGCACCGCGATCGCCGCCTGGCCTCGGCTCAGGCTCGACGCGAGCAGCGTGGCGACGGCGCACTGCGAGATCAGCATGATGCCCGCCACCATCCGGATGAGGTCCCGTTTGAGCAGCAGGTAGGCGCCGGACCCGAACAGGACGGCGGCGGTGAGGGCGAAGGCGAGGGTCACCGCGTGCGCTCCCCCCTCGGCCGGGCGAGGTGGTGCACCAGGATCGTCAGGACGCCGACGACCAGCAGGAACACGCCGAGGTCGAACAGCAGTGGGGTGAACAGCTCCAGTTCGCCGATCTTGAGGACGTGTTCTCCCGGGCCGGGGCGGTGCGTCACCGGGGGCCGGCCGAGCGCGAGGGGGAAGAACCCGCTGGCGAGGGCGAGGAGCAGGCCGCCCACGGCGAGCTTCGGCGCGTGGCGCAGCAACGGCAGCGCGGATTCCGCCTCTTCGCCCCCGAGTGCCACGTAGACCATCGAGATCGCGAGCGCCACGATCACCCCGGCGGCGAAGCCGTCGCCCACCTCGGCGTAGCCCTTGACGATCAGCGCGGCCGCGACCACCAGGCTGGGGCCGGGGAGGAGCCGGGCGACCACCCGGACCACGGAGTCCGGGGTGTCGTCGCCGTTCCCGGGGCTCACCACAACCGCCCGCGCCGGATCAGGGTGGACACCCCGACCACCGCCGCGAGCAGGACGGTGATCTCCACCAGGGTGTCCAGACCGCGGAAGTCGGCCACGATCACCGTGACGACGTCGCCGCCGTGCGCACTCGGTGTCAGCCGGATGTGCTCGTCGGACACGCTGTCCGGCGCCGGCTGGGACAGGAAACCCCACACCGACACGAAGACGGCGAGCCCCGCGACGACACCCGCGAGCGCGTCGCGCCGACGTCGCCTGCGCAGCGGGACGGCCGGGTCCCGGACCGGGTCGTTCTTCGGCATCCGGGCCAGGGCCGCGACGAAGACCAGGGTCAGCATGGTCTCGACCACGACGGCGACCAGCGCGACGTCCGGGGCGCCGAGCAACGCGTACTGCGCCGCCAGCGCGAACCCGACCACGGACAGGGCCAGCGCCACGGCGATCCGGGAACGGGAGCCGGCGATGACCGCGGTCGTGACGACGACCAGCACGAGCAGCGGCAGGATCACCCAGTCCACGCCCGCGACCGGGCCGATGGCGTACGCGCCGGCCGTGGGGGTGACCGCGAACGCGAGGCCGATCAGCGAACCGGCCGGGACGAGCACCGCGGCGATGCTGGTGCGCAGGTCCCGCACCTCGCGGTCGTGCAGCACGGACGACAGCCGGTCCAGCCCGTGCAGCGCCGCCTCGTAGGCCCGCCTCGGTCCCCACCGCTCCCCCGCCGCGGCCAGGGCCCGCGACACCCGGCTCGTGACCCGCGGCAGGACCAGCAGCAGCCCGCCCAACGCCCACGCGGCGAGCGCCATCAGGTTCTCCGGGCGCGCGTCGAGGTGATAGGCCGGGGACAGGGTGACCGGTCCTCCGGCCGAGACCCCCGCCGCGTCCTCCGCCAGCCGCGCGAACGGCTCCACCACCGCACCACCGGTCACCGCGATCACGGCCAGGATGACGACGGGGGCGACGAGCAGGCCGGAGGAGGTGACCACCTCGCCGCGTCGGGGCCCGAGGAACAGCGCCGTCCAGAACCGGCCGACGTAGGCGAACGTCAGGACGGCGGCGAGAACGGCCACTGCAGCGGTCATCGGGCCGTGCGCCAACGCCGCGGTGAACAACAGTTCGTCTTTGAAGAACCCGACCGTCAGCGGCAGCGCGGCCAGGGTCGCCGACGCCACCCCGGCCGCGACGGCGAGCACGGGCATGCGGCGGCCGAGCCCGCCCAGCCGGGACAACCTGTCCTCGCCGGTGGCCGTCGTGACCGCGCCCGCGGTCATGAACAGGGCGCTCTTGGCCACGCCGTGCGCCAGCACGTAGAACGCCGCGGCGCCGTTGCCCGCGGCTCCCCCGATGCCGTACATCATGACCACGTACCCGTACTGCGAGATCGTGGAGTACGCGAGCACCTGCTTGAGCCGGTCACGTCGCAGTGCCAGCACCCCGCCCACGACCACCGAGGTCGCCCCGACGACCAGCAGGCCCGTCAGGACGGCCTCGGTGCGGGCCAGCAGCGGGTGCACCCGACCGATCACCAGCACACCGGCCGCGACCATCGCCGCCGAATGCAGGTAGGCCGAGACCGGGGTCGGCGCCGCCATCGCCCTGGGCAGCCAGAAGTGCAGCGGGACCTGGGCGCTCTTGGCCAGCGCGGCCACCGCCAGCAACGCGCCCGCGAGAGCGGTGGTCGTCGAGGAATCGCTCCGCGCCAGCAACTCCGGGATGGAGAACGTGCCGTGCACCGCGTGGACCAGCACCGCGGCGACGAGCATCGCCACCGCGGAGGTGACGGTGACGAGCAACGCCATCAACGCCGAGGTCCGCGCTTCGCGGTCGGCCCGGTCGAACCCGATGAGGAAGTACGAGCACACCGCCGTCAGGTCGAAGAACACGAACACCAGCACGAGGTCCTGAGCGGTCGCCAGGCCCACCATGGAGACGGCGAACAACAGCATCCACGGCCAGAACCGCCACCGCTCCACTTGCGATCGGCGCTGGTGCTCCAAGTGGAGGGTCAGGTAGTGCGTGCCGTAAGCGAAGACGAGAGCGCCGACACCGGTGGCCAGCAACCCGTAGAGGGCGCTGAGGCCGTCGAAGGTGAAGCTCAGCCGCAGGTCCAGGCTCGGAGCCCAGGCCGCCGAGAACCCGCCGCCCCCGGCCAGCCAGCCGAGCAGGCACAGCACGAACCCCGCGACCGCGGCGCCGCAGGCCGTCCACCCCTGCCAATCCACGGACGGCTTCGCACGGGCCTGCCCGCCGTCGGGTGTTGCCGCGCCACCGCTTTCCACGGTCACGGCAACTCCTCCCGCAGGCGGCGGACCCCCTGGACCGTAAAGGACCCCGGACGGGCGCGCATCCGCAGTGAGCGAGTATTCCCCGGTCGTGCGAACGTGTTGCCCGGCACCGGGGCATGTGCCACTGTCGAGCCATGGACGTCCCGGTGAGCAGGCGTGACCTGCCAGGGCTGGGCAAGCTGTTCGAGGTCGGCTGCACGAGCGGCGGACGTGTCGTCGTCGTGGTGCAGAACAACGGCACGCGTCACCTCTACACGTTCGAGGAGGAGGCGGAGGCGGCCGACAGCGCCGTCCAGCTCGACGAGCTCCAGGCGCGGACGCTCGGTGCCGTGCTCGCCGGTGTCTACTTCGAACCGGCCGGTGGCGACCACGACGCACCCGCCGTGTTCGGCGCCGTGGCGATCGACTGGCTGACCGTGGAGGCGGAGGCGCAACCCAGGTCGGTCAGCGATCTGGGACTGGACGGCCACCCGTCGGCGACGCTGGTCGCCATCGTTCGGGGCGAGCAGACCGTCATGAAGCCAGCGGGTCACGAGGTGACGCGCTCCGGCGACCAGCTCCTGATCGTCGGGTACCGCACCGACATCGCGGAGGTCCGCGCCAAGCTGCTCGGCGCCGCACGGGGCTGAGTCCGCGGCCCTACCGGTTCGCCGGCGGGTCACCGGCCGGGAACGAGCCGTGGCCCCGGACCTCGACCCTCGCCACCGCGACCTCGCGATCGGCACCCGCCCGACCGGTCGCGTCGCCGTCCTCCGGCTCCAGCGGGTCGGCGCCGATCACCGCGACCGGGCAGCGGGCGCGGTCGATCGCCTCCTGGCTGACCGAACCGAGCAGCATCCCGCGCAACGCGCCGCGACCACGCGTACCGACGGCGATCAACGTGTCGGCCAGCGCGGTCGCCCGGGTCACGCCCGACACGTGGAGGCGGGGTTGGCGGGCAAGCGCCTCGGCCACGCCCCCGGCGGTCACCTCTTCGTCGGCTTCCAGCCCGCGGGGTGACGGGTTGAGAAGACCCGGAGCCTCAACGCGGGCAGGTGACTGGTGAGCCGATTCCGCTGCGCGGTCTCCATGACCGGCACGCCGTGGGCGCCACGTCTCCGGAAATCCGGTTCCGCGCCAACGGGAGCACGACGCACGTCAACCTCCTTCGTCGAGGATTCCGGCCGGCTGACACCAACTCTGCCTCGTGCACCCGGGGTCGGCAGTGCCTCCGGCCGGTCAACTGGTCCCTGATCAGGTTGCCGATCGTCGGCAACCTTCCTACGTCCCGTCGGTGGTCTCGTTCCCGGGCCAGCCGAGCAGTCTCGCTCCCAGCACGCTGGTGTGGAGGGTGAATCGGTGGGCGGGGTCGGTCGGGTCGTAGCCGGTCAGCGTTCTGATCCGGCCGAGCCGGTAGGTGACCGCGCGCACGGACAGGTGCAGCTGCCGAGCGGTCTCGGTCGCCACGTCCCCGGTGGGGAAGTAGGTCTCCAGGGTGGCCAGGAACGGCTCCGCCCCGCCACGGGCCTCCCGGAGCGGACCCAGGACGGCGTTCACCAGGTCGACGATCGCCGGCTGGTCACGCACCAGCACGCGGTGGACGAGCAGCTGCTCGGCCCGGATCACCGCGGTGTCGGGGTGCAGCCGCGACGCCATCGTCAACGCTTCGCGCGCCTCCTCGTACGAACGCGCGATGCCGTAGGACCCCGGATACGCCCGGCCCACGGCCACCTGCCACGGCCTGCCCCGCGGCAGCCGGTCGAGTTCGGCGAGCACCAGCGAGCCCAGGTCCACCCGGCCCGGGGCTTCGGACTCCCCCGGCGCGAGCACGACCACCAGTCCGTCCTTCGTCGCGACGAGGACGTCGCGGTCGCCGAGGCGGTCCAGCACGATGCGCTCCAGCGAGCTGGTCGCCGCGTCGACGTCCGGCAGCCGCCGCCGCAGTGCGGCCAGCGCGACCTCGCTGTCACTCGATCGGGCCACCACCGGAAGTTCCCGCCACAGCCGCCAGGCCGCCGACACGTACAGCTGCACCGCACTGCCGGCCGGCACCCCAGCTCCGCGGCACCTCGGCGTGACTGGGCCGGACATCTCCGGTCGCGGTGGGCGGGGTCAGCGAACGATCCCGCAGCTCCTGCACCTGGTGGCGTCCCACCGGCACACGGGCAATCCGAGCGCGATTCTCCTGACGCGCAGGCATTGGCGGTACTTGTCGTGGTCGTAGCCGCCGCCGGCAGGTCATGCCGGAGCCGAACCCCAGCTCCCGGGGCAGGAACTCCCGCTGGATCCCGGTGTGCGGCACGAACAGGGTCCCGCACCACACCTGTCGATCCGGCACCCACTTCCGGCCCGGATTGCGGCTCCTGCGCGGCACCACCGGCGACAACGGCTCGATCCGCTCCCACAGATCGTCAGGGGGTTCGCGCTGGCGACTCGCCCCTCCTCACGGCCGGACATGATCTGCACCGGGCATGGCCGACACCGCTGCGTCGATCATTTTGTTGGGACCAGTCAGTTACCGATGGCCTGCGGGTACCGGAACAGCCCCGTGGGGTCGTAGTGCCGTTTGACCTGCGTGAGGCGCTGGTGGTTGGCGCCGTAGTACGCGTGTTGCCAGCCGCTCAGGTCGGGGTCGGGGAAGTTCACGTAGGCCGCGTCGGTGACGAGGTGGTGGCGGAGGGTGTTGTGCACGGCGCGGGTCTGGGCGAGGAGGGCGTTCACCTCATCCTCGGGGGTGCCGGCTGCCCAGTGGGTGCCGATGTCGATGATGAAACGGCCTCGGCGGTGCGGGAAGGCGGTCTCGTCGGGTCGGACCCGGGCGCTGGCCCCGCCCATCGCGAACAGCGTCACGAACCCGGTCGCCCGCCCGGGTCCCGGTTGCCACGTGCGGGTCCACTCGGCGATGGCGGCCACGGCGTCCGGGCGCAACCACCGGTCGGGGACCAGCGACTTGGAGGCGTAGCAGTCCTTCGTGCTCGGTTTGTCCATCAGGAAGTCCTGGGCGGACCAGAACTCGCGCTCGTCGATGGTGGGCATCCTGGTCGGCCTCAACAGCAACAGCGATCGGAACAGGCGGAACAGGTCCTCCTTCGGCCCGAGGCGTTGACCGAGCACCCACAGCTGGGTGGTGCCGTCACCCTTGTGCGTGAACCCGATCCGGACGTCGAGATCGTCGGTGTGATCGCTGTCGAGCAGGCTCTGCAACTCCTGCACCACGTCCTCGCTCGAGTCGAGGTCGAAGGTGAGGGAGAAGACGGTGGCGCGCAACGATTTCACCGGCACGGCGTCGAAGACGAACGCGGTGTTGACGCCGAAGTTCCCGCCCGCTCCACCGCGACAGGCCCAGAACAGGTCGGAGTTCTCGTCCTCGGCCGCCCGCACCAGGGTCCCGTCGGCCAGCACGACGTGGGTCTCCACGAGTCGGTCGCAGGTCAAGCCCCACTTGCGGTCGTTGAACCCGATGCCGCCGCCGAGGGTCAGCCCGGCCACGCCCACGCCGCCACACCGCCCGCCGGGGAAGTACAGGCCCGCACCGCGGGCGGCGTACACGTCGGAGTTGGTCGCGCCACCCGCCAGGTGCAGCCGCTGGCCGCGCGGTTCGACCCGGTCCATCGGGCGCAGGCTGATGACCAGGCCCGTGGTGGTCGAGAAGCCGGCGTAGTTGTGGCCGCCCGAGCGGGGCGCGAACGGCATCCCGTGCTTGGCGCACCAGCGAAGGGCGGCCTGCACGTCCGCTTCGCACGCGCAAGCCAGCACCCCGGCGGGCAAGACGGGGGCGTAGCGCTGGTTGTCCACCGCCGCCCGCTCCGAGTACGTCGGATCACCGCGGAGGACCAGCCGGGCCGCGGGGCTCAACGCCTGGCGCAGCTCCTGCCAGGCGGAGCTGTCGACACCCGGATCCGCGAGTGCCGCACCGCCGACGCCGAAGCCGCGGTACCCCACGGCCACGGCGGTCGCGGTGGCGGCGCCGGCGCGCAGCAGGACTCGGCGACTGACAGGCATGGCGTTGCCTCCTTCTCCAGTGGGTGCTCGTCACGAGCGGGCGACGTGAGGTGCCGCCGGGGCGCGGCCCGGGTGCGGCGCCCTCGGTCGAGCGGGACCGGCCCCTGGTCACGTGTCGCAGTTGGTCGGGCGCTGAGCCCGGACGTGGCGTCACCGACGGACGAGGCGCACCCCGCCCGCGAGTCGACCCGACCTCCCGCCTCGCACGACCAGCCGGTCCGGTACCCCTACAGGTTCTACGGAACCTGCCCCGCTCACCGCGGAATTCACCGCTCTCGGTGTCCCTCACCGCACGAGCAGGCAAGAGGACACTCAGGGTTCACGATCTGTGATCAACCTCGCCTGGCCACCTCCGCCCACGTGGAGGCGACAACTGCGGTTCGGCGCGCGACGGTGCGGACAATCCGGCCCTCATCGTGCTCGTCGTCGTCCCCTTCGACGAGGCCGGCGGCTGTTACCCGGAGGGCGACGTGCGGTCGCCACCGGCGGCGAGGCGGTCGGTGGGGCCTTGACCCCAGATGTTGGACACCAGACACACTTGGACCTTGAGGGTTCGGG
>NZ_JBHWIE010000274.1:0-9428 GCF_042732085.1 Actinosynnema sp. NPDC059797 | reverse complement strand
CTGTAGTGCTCCCCACGCGAGCGGGGGTGGTCCGCCGGTCCGCCCCGGCATGGTCGCCACCGCGAGGTGCTCCCCGCGCGGGCGGGGATGGTCAACCCCTTCGCCATCTCTCGGGCGATCTGGCCCTGTACTTCCCGCGCGAGTGGGGGTGGTCCCCGGCACGGCCTGCGAGCACAAATTCGACACAAGATCGTCCCTCGTAAGCGAGGTGTCGCAATCCGCAATGTCGGTCAGGAGGCAGGCCGTAGTACTTCATTGCTGGATCAGGTGGGACAACGACCGGTCAGGACCGGCGACGGAACCAGAGTCAGCCGCTGGTGCCGTCGTCCCATTTTTGCGGACTCCAAACAGCGCCGTTACTCCTTACGGGTGTACTCGAAGGCTGGCCTGTAACGCTTGTCGAAGGTGTGAGTATGTCCTCGCTGTGATCCACGGCTTGCCGCCGTTTGAGGGAAGGGACGTTCATCCATGGCGACCGACTGGCGCAGGGTCTGGGCGAAGTCCGTCCGTGATCCGCAGGGCCGGTTGACGCACTGGTTGCCGTTGCAGCAGCACCTTGACGACTCGGCGGCCGTCGCGGGGCGACTGGTCGACGAGTGGTTGTCTCCACAGGTCACAAGACGCATCGCGCAGGATCTTCCCGATGGCGTGGAAGGTGTGCGTCTGCTTGCCTGTTGGCTTGCCGGGGTGCACGACGTGGGTAAGGCCTCCCCCGCGTTCGCCATTCAGGTGCCGGTGCTGGCCAATGGGATGCGCGAGTCCGGGTTGTTCGTGCGGGAGGCTCTGTTATCCCATCCCGAGCGCGGCCGTGTGCGTCATGAACTGGTCGGCCACCTGGTTGTCCGTGATTTCCTGGCCGGCCGTTTCGGTTCCCGTCGCAGCGTCGTCGTCGACCAGTTGGCCAGTGTGGTGGGCAGTCACCACGGTGTGCCGCCGGAGCGGTTGTCGCTGCAGGAGATCGGCGACGAGCGCGAACTGGTCGGCGAGGGCGCGTGGGAGCGGGCCCGGTTGTTCTTCCTGGAGCGGGCTTCCGCCGGGGTGCCGTTGGAGCGGTACCGCGACGTGCGGTTGAGCCGGCCCAGCCAGGTGCTGTTGACCTCGATCGTGGTCCTGGCGGACTGGATCGCCTCCAACGCCGAGTTCTTCCCGCTGCTGGAGGCCCATGAACCGCCGGAGGAGTTCGACCTGGCGGCGCGCCTGGAGTTCGGTTGGAAGGAACTGGGGCTGCCCCCGCGGTGGCGTCCGCGGCGCGTGGGTTGCGATGTCGACCTGGCGTTCCGCTCCCGGTTCGACCCCGAGGCCGCCGGTGCGCGGCCGGTGCAGGCGGCAGCGGTGCAGACCGCGGCGGCCATGGCCGGACCGGGGTTGATGATCGTCGAGGCCCCGATGGGCGCCGGCAAGACCGAGGCGGCGCTGCTGGCCGCGGAGGAGTTGGCCGCGGCGTCCGGGGCCGACGGGGTCTTCGTCGCGCTGCCCACCCAGGCGACCACTGACGCCATGTTCGGCCGGGTGCACCGGTGGTTGAGCGCGCTGCCCGGCCGTGACGGCTCGGTGAGCGTGACGCTGGCCCACGGCAAGGCCTCGTTGAACGACCGGTTCGCCGGGCTGGTGCGCCAGGGGTGGTTCGCGCCCTGCGACGAGGACGACGAGACGCCGGCGGTGGCGCACCACTGGCTCGGCGGCCGGAAGAAGGGTGTGCTGGCCTCGTTCGTGGTGGGCACGATCGACCAGGTGCTGTTCGCTGGGTTGAAGAGCCGTCACCTGATGCTGCGCCACCTCGGGTTGGCGGGCAAGGTCGTGATCATCGACGAGGTGCACGCCTACGACGTGTACATGTCGCAGTACCTGCACCGCGTGCTGCACTGGCTGGGCGCCTACCGGGTGCCGGTGGTCCTGTTGTCGGCGACCCTGCCGGCCGACCGGCGGGCACAGTTGCTGGCCGCCTACGACGGTGGCACGCATCAGGTGCGGCCGGATCTGGGTTATCCCGTCCTCTCCTGCTCCGGCGGGATGGCTGTGCGGGAGCTGCCGTTGCCGGAGAGCGGCACGAGTGTGGCGCTGGACCGCCTGGACGACGACCTGGACACGCTGGTGTCCTACCTGCGCGCCCACCTGGTCGACGGCGGGTGCGCGGTCGTCGTGCGCAACACCGTCACCCGGGTCCAGGAGACCGCCCGGCGCCTGGAGGAGGAGTTCGGTCAGGACAACGTCACCATCAACCACTCGCGGTTCCTGGCCTGCGACCGGGCACGGATCGACAAGACTTTGCTGGACCGGTTCGGTCCGCGCGGCGAGCGTCCCGCCCTGCACATCGTGGTCGCCTCCCAGGTGGTCGAGCAGTCCCTGGACGTGGACTTCGACCTGATGGTGACCGACCTGGCCCCGACGGACCTGGTGCTGCAACGGCTGGGCCGGCTGCACCGACACCGCCGCACGCGACCCGCGCCCGTGCGGCGGGCCCGGTGCGCGGTGGTCGGTGTCGAGGACTGGGCGGCCGCGCCGGTACGGGCCGTGCCCGGCTCACGGCGCGTCTACGGCGAGCACCTGCTGTTGCGCTCGGCCGCGCTGCTGGTCGAGCGGGACGTGCTGGAGTTGCCCGCCGACATCGCGCCGCTGGTGCAGACCGCCTACGGCGCCGACCCCGTGGGTCCCGGCCCGTGGCAGGCGGCGATGGCGTCCGCGGCCGCGGACGCCGCGCGCCAGGCGGCCGCCCGGGTCGACGCGGCGCGGGCGTTCCTGCTCGACGAGGTCGGCTCGAGCAGGCTGTCGCTGGTCGGCTGGGTGCGGGCCGGGGTCGGGGACACCGACGACACCTCGCGGGGTGCGGCGCAGGTCCGCGACGGCGCCGAGTCGCTGGAGGTCCTGGTCGTGCAACGCGACGCCGCGGGAGGCCTGCTCACCCCGGACTGGATCGAACGCGGCGGCGCAACACCGATCCCCACCGATCTGGCGGTGGAGCCCGCGCAGGCCCGCGTCGTCGCGGCGTGCGGGCTGCGGCTGCCGGTGGCGATGAGCCACCCCGGCATCGATCTGGACGTCATCGACGCCTTGCAGCGCAACCACTTCCCCAGCTTCGAGGACTCGCCGTTGCTGCGCGGGCAGCTGGTGCTGGTGCTCGACGGCGAGCGCCGCGCCGTGATCAGGCACGGCAGGGCGCACTTCGGCGTGACCTATGACCCTCGCAAGGGATTGATGCATGACACACGATGAGACCGGGTCGTTCAACCTGGTCGACCGACCGTGGCTGATCGCCCGGACCTCCGACGGCGCGCTGGTCGAGCTGTCGTTGACCGAGGTGTTCGCGCGCGCCCACACGGTGGCCGGGCTGGTCGGCGACGTGCCCACGCAGGTGTTCGCGTTGACGCGGCTGCTGCTGGCCGTGCTGCACGGCGCGGAGGACGGGCCATGCGAGGTGGACCGGTGGGAACAGCTATGGGCGAGCGAGCAGCTGCCCCATGACAGGGTGCGCGCCTACCTGGAGCGCCATCGCGCCCGGTTCGACCTGTTCGACGAGAAAAGCCCGTTCCTGCAGGTCGCCGACCTGCGCACGGCCAAGGGCGAGGTGTCGGAGCTGAACAAGCTGATCGCCGACATGCCCAACGGTCACCCGTTCTTCACCACCCGGCTGGGCGGGCGGGTGTCGTTGTCCTTCGCCGAGGCCGCGCGCTGGGTCGTGCACTGCCACGCCTTCGACCCCTCCGGGATCAAGTCCGGCGCGGTGGGCGACGCCCGCGTCAAGAACGGCAAGGGCTACCCGATCGGCACCGGGTGGGCCGGCTACCTGGGCGGTGTGCTGCCCGAAGGGCCGACACTGCGCGACACGCTGCTGCTGAACCTGATCCCGTCGGAGATGGCGTTGGTGCAGCGGCTGCCCTCGGACCGCCCGCCGTGGGAACGCGACCCGCTCGGCGCCCACGAGGACGACCTGACCAACCGCCCGGCGGGCCCGGTGGACCTCTATACCTGGCAGAGCCGGCGCCTGCGCCTGGTCCGCGAGGGCGACCGCGTGACCGGGGTGCTGATCAGCAACGGCGACCGCATCGCACCCCAGGACAAGCACAACCTGGAACCCCACACCGGGTGGCGCCGCAGCAAGGCCCAGGAGAAGAAACTGCGCAGGGACCTGGTCTACATGCCGCGCGAGCACGAGCCGCAGAAGGCGGTGTGGCGGGGTCTGCAGGCGATGCTGCCCGGCGCCGTGCGCGCCCAGGGCAGCGAGGGCGCCCAGTTCCTGGCACCGCGGGTGCTGGAGTGGATCGCCGAGGTCGGGGACGTCATCGGCAGCGACTTCCCGGTACGCCTGCACACCATCGGCATGACCTACGGCTCTCAGAGCGCGACGACCACCGACATCCTCGACGACGTGCTGTCGGTGCGCGTGGTGCTGCTGCGGGTGCAGGACGCCCAACTGGCGAAGACGGCGGTGAGCAGTGTCCGGGCCGCCGAAGAGGCCGCACAGGCCCTGGGCAGGCTCGCCGAGAACCTCGCCGTCGCGGCCGGAGCGGGCAAGGACGAGCGGGAAGGGCCGCGGACGCGGGCCGGCGAACTGGCCTACGCCGAGTTCGACCCGTTGTTCCGCACCTGGCTGCGCGAGCTGCGCCCCGACACTGACCCGGTGGCCGCCGCGACCCGATGGCACCTGACCGCCGACCGGGCCGTCCGGGCCCTGGGCGCCGACCTGCTGCGGCAGGCCCCGATGAAGGCGTGGTCGGGGCGGGTCGTGGGCAACCGGCTGGTCACCTCCGCGCACGCGGACCGGTGGTTCCGCCGGGCACTGCGCCTGGCGCTGCCCTACGCGTACCCGGATACCGGCAACACCGACACCGGAGAGGACAAGGTCGCGTCGTGACCGTCACGCAACACCAGTCGGCGGCCGCGCCGAAACAGCCCAGGTGGGCTCCGTTGACCGCGGTCGGCGAGGAGGTGCACGCCCGGATCACGCCACTGCAGGAAGGCGTGCTGGCCGACCGGTCGGCGGCGGTGGCCGGACTGGCGCGACTGCGCCGCGGCGCGGGCAAGCCCGCGGGCAGCGTCAACGAAATCCTGCAGTACACCGTGTCGGAGAAGTTCGCCGGCCCCGCGGCCGGCGACGGGCCGACCCCGGCCGAGACGGCCGCGCACGTGGCGCTGACCCTGTACGCGGTGCACCAGCAGTCCCAACGCAAGCGGATGCACCAGCGCGGTCACGGGTTGGGTCGTGCGGTACGCCTGCTGCACCCCGAGGACTTCGGCAGCGTGGTCCCGCCGGTGCTGCGCCGGTTCCAGGCGCTGGGCACCGCGCAAAGCCTGGAGGAGCTGGTGCACCACCTGCGCGGCATGGTGCAACTGTTGCGCGTCCAGGCCATCCCCCTGGACTACGCGCTGCTGGCCGACGAGCTGACCCTATGGCAGCGCCGCGGTGGCGCCTCGATAGTGCGCCTGCGGTGGGGCCGCGCGTTCTACCGCGTCCCCGCCCTCGACGGCCAGGCCGCCGACTCCCAGTGATCCCCTCCCCCGTCTTGAAGGATTGGTCCATGTCTCGCACCATCGTCGACGTCCACGTGATCCAGACCGTGCCGCCCAGCAACATCAACCGCGACGACACCGGCAGCCCCAAGACCGCCGTCTACGGCGGTCGGCGGCGGGCGCGGGTGTCCAGCCAGGCGTGGAAGCGCGCCACCCGCGACGCCTTCGAGCAGCTGCTGGACCCGGCGGAGTTGGGAGTGCGGACCAAGCGGGTGGTGGAGCTGGTCGCCGAGGAGATCACGCGCCTCCGACCCGGGTTGGCGCAGCGGTCGGCGGAGCTGGCCGAGGCGGTGCTCACCGCGGCCGGGATCAAGATCGTGGCGGCCCGCAAGAAGGACGCCCCCAACGAGTCGGGTTACCTGCTGTTCCTGAGCAACCGGCAGATCCAGGGCCTGGCCGAACTGGCCGCCGAGGCCGCCGAGGCGGCCGGCGACGGCAAGCCGGAGATCAACAAGGCCGAGGCGCGGGCGCGGGCCGACCAGGCGCACTCGGTGGATGTGGCGTTGTTCGGGCGCATGGTCGCCGATGCCACCGACCTCAACGTCGACGCCGCCTGCCAGGTCGCCCATGCGCTGAGCGTGCACGCGGTGGACAACGAGTACGACTACTTCACCGCCGTGGACGACCACAAGAAAGCCGACACCGAGGAGGACGCCGGCGCCGGGATGATCGGCACGGTGGAGTTCAACTCCTCCACCCTCTACCGCTACGCCACCGTCGACGTCGACCGGCTGCACGACAACCTCGGCGACGCCGAGGCGACCCGCCGGGCGGTGGAGGCGTTCGTGCGCGCGTTCGTGGCCAGCATGCCCACCGGCAAGCAGAACACCTTCGCCAACCGCACCCTGCCCGACGCCGTACTCGTCGTGGCCCGGCAGACCCAGTCGGTCAACCTGGTCGGCGCGTTCGAGGAGGTCGTGCCCGACGACGCCGAGGGCGGGCGGGTCGTGATGGCCATCAGCCGCCTGGCCGAGCACACCCGCGAGCTGCACGAGGCCTTCGACGAGCAGCCCGTGGACGCCTGGGTGTTCGGGGTGGGCGAGAAGAAGGTCGCGCCGCTGGCGGAGCTGGCGCGGCGCACCACGTTCGACCCGGCCGTGCGCGAGGTGGGCGCCCTGGTCGCGCAGCGACTGGCGGCGCAGGCGTGACCACGCTGCTGCTGCGGCTGGGCGCCCCGTTGCAGTCCTGGGGCACCAGCAGCCGTTTCGTGCGCCGCAACACCGACCGCGCCCCCAGCCGCAGCGGCGTCCTCGGGTTGCTGGCCGCCGCCCAAGGGCGCCGCCGCACCGACCCGCTGGAGAACCTGCTGGACCTGCGCATCGGGGTGCGCATCGACCAGCCGGGGCAGCTGGAACGGGACTTCCAGACCGCCCGCACCCGCGACGGATCCACCTCCATGCCCCTGTCCTACCGCTTCTACCTCGCCGACGCCGTGTTCGCCGTCGCCATCGAAGGCGAACAGGCACTGTTGGAGAGCCTGGAGCAGGCGTTGCGCTCGCCGGTGTTCCCGCTGTTCCTGGGCCGCCGGTCCTGCCCGCCCGCGGGCAGGCTGCTGCACGGGCTGGCCGAGGGCGGCGTGCGAGAGCGACTGGAGCGGCACCCGTGGCTGGCCTCGCCCTGGGTGCAGCGCCGCCACCAGGGCCCGACCACGGACCTCGACATCGTGGTGGACTGCCCGCCCGGCGAACCCGACGCCGAACTGGTGCGCGACGAGCCGGTCAGCTTCGACCCGCGCGAACGCCGCTACCAATGGCGCTCGATCCACCGCACCACCGTCACCGTGCCCAACCCCGCCTACCGCACACCCACCTCCGCCCCCGGCCCGGTGGTCGACCCCTTCGACCCGATGGCGGCCTTCGAGGGGATCGCCTGATGTACCTGACCCGCTTCCAGATCAACCCCGCCCGCCGCGACGCCCGATCCATGCTCGCCTCCCCGCAGAAGCTGCACGCCGCGGTCATGGCCGCCTTCCCCACCACCACCCCGGACTCGGATTCGGCGGCGGGACGGGTGTTGTGGCGGGTGGACCGCCACCAGCACCAGGTCCTGCTCTACGTGGTCAGCCCGCACCGCCCGGACCTGACCCACCTGGTCGAACAGGTCGGCTGGCCCACCACCCACACCTGGGACACCCGCGACTACCAACCTCTGCTCGACCGGATCACCGTCGGCGGGCAGTGGGCCTTCCGGCTGCGCGCCAACCCCGTCAGCAGCCGCCGCAAAACCCCCGACTCGACCCGGTCCCAGCGGTTCGGGCACGTCACCGCCGCCCAGCAGACCGACTGGCTGCTCACCCGCGCCGAACGCCACGGCTTCACCATGGTCGTCGGCGAGCACAAGGAACCCGACGTCGCCGTCCGCGGCCGCGAGCACGTGACGTTCAAACGGCAGGGCTCCCACGTCACCCTGTCCACCGCGGTGTTCGAAGGGCACCTGGAGGTCCTCGACGCCCAGGCGCTGCGCACCGCCCTGGTCACCGGCATCGGCCCGGCCAAGGGCTACGGCTGCGGCCTGCTCACCCTCGCCCCCGTCCGCCGCGCCTGAACAGCCCCGCCCCCGGGCGGCACCTGTTCGGAAAAGTTCCGTGCCCGAGGAGTTCCGTGCCCGACATCCCCGGCGCCAAGCCGGTGCCGCTGTCCCAGCTCGTCCGGGCCCAGGACCGCCTGTCGTTCCTGTACCTGGAGCACTGCGCGGTCGGCCGCGACGACAACGCCATCACCGCCACCGACAAACGCGGCACCGTGCACATCCCCGCCACCACCCTCGGCGCCCTGCTGCTCGGCCCCGGCACCAACGTCACCCAGCAGGCCATGGTGCTGCTGGCCGAAAGCGGCTCCACCGCCGTGTGGGTCGGCGAACACGGCGTGCGCTACTACGCCCACGGCCGCACCCTGGCCGCCTCCTCCCGCCTGCTGGCAATCCAGGCCAGGCTCGTGTCCGACAACCGCTCCCGGCTGCGCGTGGCACGCCAGATGTACGCCATGCGCTTCCCCGGCGAGGACACCGACAGCCTCACCATGCAACAGCTGCGCGGCCGCGAAGGCGCCCGCGTGCGCCGCCTGTACCGCGAACACGCCAAGCGCACCGGCGTGCAGTGGCAACGCCGCGACTACGACCCCACCGACTTCGACTCCGGCACCCCGGTCAACAGGGCCCTGTCCGCGGCCAACACCAGCCTCTACGGCGTCGTGCACGCCGTCATCGTCGCCCTCGGCTGCGCCCCCGGACTCGGCTTCGTCCACACCGGCCACGTCAAGTCCTTCGTCTACGACATCGCCGACCTCTACAAAGCCGACATCACCATCCCCATCGCCTTCGACGTCACCGCCCGCGAAGTCGCCGACATCGGCACCGAAACCCGCCGCGCCGTCCGCGACCGCATGCGCGACGGCGCCTTCCTCGACACCTGCGTCCGCGACATCAAAACCCTGCTTCGCGAAGACGATGGCTTGATCGAATACGGCCCTGAAGCCTTCGAAGACCCCGACTTCGACAACAACGTCGTCATGCTCTGGGACGACAACGGCCGCGCCGTCGCCGGCGGCACCAACTACGACGACCAGGACAACGACCTGTGACCGTCATCGTCGTCGCCGCCTGCCCCATCGGCCTACGCGGCCACCTCACCCGCTGGCTGCTGGAAATCTCCCCCGGCGTCTTCGTCGGCAAAGTCAGCACCCGCGTCCGCAACCTCATGTGGGTCCGCGTCGTCGAGATGGTCAAAACCGGCCGGGCCATCATGGTCTTCCACGCCGACAACAAACAAGGACTCGACTTCAAAGTCCACCACCACGACTGGCACCCCGTCGACTACGACGGCATCCAACTCATGCTCCGCCCAGCCGACCCCGACGACACCGATACCACCCCGCTGACCTCCGGCGGACGCAACTGGAGCAACGCCGCCCGCCGACGCCGCTACG
>NZ_JBHWIE010000273.1:0-9442 GCF_042732085.1 Actinosynnema sp. NPDC059797 | reverse complement strand
GCCCAGGGCGCCGCGAGGTTCCAACTGCTGTCGGCGGTGAGGGTTTGCGGTCGGTCGGCCCCCGCGCCACCGCCGGAGGCGATGTGGACCTGGGCCTCGTGGTGGCGCAGGAAGGCGCCGGGGATGTTGATCGACTCCAACGTCACGCCGGTGCCACCGAGGCCGGGTCGGGCGCAGAACGTGGCGTCGTCGCGGAACAGCGCCGACCCGTCGTTCGACGAGAGGCGCACCCGGCCGGAGGCGTGGCGGAGGAACTGCCCGGGGAAGTTCACCGACTCGAACGAGTAGCAGGACGAGTCGGCGAGCCCGCGCCGGACGGTGTAGGTCGCGTCGGCCTTGAGCAGGGCGCCGCTGCCCGCGTTGACGACCTCGGTGTGGGCGAGGCCGTCGGCGTGGCGCAGGTAGCGGTCGGTGTAGCCCCACGTGGTGACCTGGAGCGACCGGCGCACGTCCGTGGGCAGCGGCACCGAGCTGCGCCACAGCGCCGGGTCGGCCGCGTTCCAGGTGGCGTCGGCGGCGAAGCCGGTCGCGGTGTCCCACGCGTTCGGGCCGCCGCTGCGCGCCAGGTACACCGCTTCGGCGTAGTGCCGCAGGTAGGAGCCGGGGTGGTTGAGCGCCTCGAACGACGTGCCGCCGGCCGCCAGGCCGGGTCGGGCGCACCAGGTGGCGTCCGCGCGGAACGAGCCGCCGGTGTCGGCGTCCAGCCTCACCCGGCGGTCGGCGTGCCGCAGGTAGCGGCCGGGGAAGTTGACCGATTCGAACGAGTGGCAGCGCGGGTCCGCCAGGCCGGTCACGGTCCGGTAGGACGCGTCCTGGCGGGCGCCGTCGGCGCTCGCGCCGGTGATGACGTCCGTGCGGGCCGCGGAGTTGGCGTGCCGCAGGTACCGGTCGGTGTAGCCGGGCGTGGTCACGCGGAACGAGCGGACGTGCCCGAGGGTCAGCGCGACCGGGGAGTTGAGGTTGCGCGAGGCGTTGACCAGGTCGGCGTGCGCGGCGCGCACCTGGTTCGCGTCGACCTTCTGCACGCGCCGGTCGTAGGTGAACAGGCCGTTGTACTCGCCCTCGACGTCGGTGATCTCGGTGTAGACGGAGGCGGAGACGCCCTTGGTGGTCATCAGCTGCCGCACGTCGCGGACCATGCCGGTGTAGCGGTCGTTGAGCTGGGCGTTGCTGTTCACCTGCTCGTAGGCGAAGAACCGGCCGTCGGGGCTGTACTCGTGGCCGGGGTTGCGCAGGCCGATGCCGCCGAACTCGCCGAGCGTGGAGAACCTGGTCGCCGACGGGCGCGGCGCGTCCGGTCCGGTGTAGACGTGCCAGTCGACCACGTCGCCGGTGCCGGGGTCGCCCTTGGAGGCGCAGCAGTTGTAGCCGCTGTGCGCGTTCATCAGCCGGGTCGGGTCGTGGTTCTCCAGGGACGTGGTGACCCGCTGGGTGTCGGCGAGGTTCCACTCGCCCCAGCCCTCGTTGAACGGCACGTAGGCGACGACGGCCGGGGAGAACCGGTGCTCGTCGACGATCTCGCGGGCCTCGGTCTCGAACTGCGCGACCTGCGCCGGGGTGCGGTCGGCGTCGAACGCGGGCGTGGACGGGACGTCCTGCCACACCAGCAGGCCCAGCCGGTCCGCGTGGTAGTACCAGCGCGCCGGTTCGACCTTGATGTGCTTGCGGACCATGGTGAAGCCCAGGTCCTTGTGCTTCTGCAGGTCGAACGCCAGGGCCGCGTCGGTCGGCGCGGTGTAGAGGCCGTCGGGCCAGAAGCCCTGGTCCAGCGTGCCGACGTGGAAGGCGAACTCCCCGTTGAGCGTGGGCCGCAGGACCCCGTTGACCACCTTCTTGCCCACTTCGCGCATGCCGAAGTAGCCGACCACCTGGTCCACGGCGCCGCCGGAGGCGTTGCGCAGCGAGACCCGCAGGTCGTAGAGGTGCGGGTCGTCGGGCGACCAGCGCCGGGCGTTCGGCACCGGCACGGAGAACTCGGTGAAGCCGCCGGTGGCGCTGCCCACCACGGTGGAGCCGGACATCGCCTCGGCGAGCACGGTGTGCCCGGTGACGTCGC
Source organism: Actinosynnema sp. NPDC059797 (assembly GCF_042732085.1). Lineage (NCBI taxonomy): Bacteria > Bacillati > Actinomycetota > Actinomycetes > Pseudonocardiales > Pseudonocardiaceae > Actinosynnema > Actinosynnema sp. NPDC059797. Next base: position 7,386 of record NZ_JBHWIE010000273.1, on the reverse strand, counting down.
CCCGGGTGAAGACGCGGACCCGGGCGGTGTTGTCGGCCAGGCTCGGGCGGATGTCGACCGAGTGGATCGACGAGGTGGGCGTGGGTTCCAGCCAGACCGTCTGCCAGATGCCCGAGGACGGCGTGTAGAAGATGCCCTGGGGGTTGTTGACCTGCTTGCCGACCGGCTGCTTCTCGCCGCGGCCGTCGGTCGGGTCGTAGACGCGCACGACGATCTCGTTGGCGCCGCCGTTGAGCTGCGGGGTGATGTCGACCTCGAACCGGTCGTAGCCGCCCTTGTGGGTGGTGACCTGCGTGCCGTTGACCCAGACGGTGGCCTCGTAGTCGACCGCGCCGAAGTGCAGCTGCACGCGCCGCCCGGCCCAGGACCGCGGGACGGTGAAGGTGCGCCGGTAGAACATCAGGTCGCGGTTGTCGTTGCGCATGATGCCCGACAGCGCCGACTCGACGGGGTAGGGCACCAGGACGCGCTCGGGCAGGGTCTGGCCCAGCGGCGGCGCGGCGTACCGGTTGACGTTGCCCGCGCCGTCGGTGGCCGGGTTGAGGAACTCCCACTCGCCGTTGAGCGACTGCCAGTCCGGTCTGGTCAGCTGCGGGCGCGGGTACTCGGGCAGGGGGTTGGTCGTGGACACCTGGCTGGTCCACGGCGTGCTCAGCGGCGGTGCCTTGGGCACGACGGCCGCGGACGCGGCGGGGGTGGCGACGGGCACGGCGACGAGGCCGGCGGCCAGTGCCAGCACGGCCGCCACCGGGGCGACGAGGCTGCGCATGGGGCTCCTTCGGGTGCGTGGGGTGGGAGGGGCGGTGCGGGATCAGCCGGCGGGGCGCACCGCGACGTCGTCGAAGGCCGCCGCCGCGTTGAACACGCGCACGCCGTTCGCGCCGGAGGCGAAGGTCGTGTCGGTGACGCTGATCCGCGGCGTGGTCAGGTCGTCCACGTAGACCTCGATCGACGCGCCGACCGCGGTGACCCGCAGCCGGTGGGTGGCGCCGGGGCGCACGGCCACCGGCGCCGCGCCCAGCTGCGTCCACGAGTTGTCGGCGCGGCCCAGCACGACCCGGCCGGCCGGGCTGATGCCCGCGTAGTAGCCCGAGTAGGCGTCCACGCCCACCGCGGGCCTCGTCGCCCGGAACACCACGCCCGCGTCGCCCCGGCCCGAGGTGATCGACACGGTGGTGTCCTGGGTGAAGTCGCCGAAGTTCGTGTCCAGCAACGCCTTGCCGCCGGCGGAGCTGCCCGCCGACAACCGCCCGCCCGACGCCGTCCACGAGCCGCCGTGGGTCTTCCAGCCGTACGAGTTGTCGTCGGCGAAGTTGTCCTGGACCCGCATGGTGATCCGCTGGATGGTGCCGTCGGCGTTGAAGTTCATGCGGTCGTAGGCGAGTTGGCGGTGGTTGCCGTCGGTCTCGCCGAGCGGCCGGCGGTGGTAGACGACGTACCAGGTGTCGGTGCCCGGCACGTTGAGCACCGAGTTGTGGCCGGAGCCGCGGGCGACCGCCGGGTCCTGCGCGAGCACCTCGTCGAGCTTGGCGAACGGCCCGGTCGGCGAGTCGGCGATGGCGTAGGACACGGAGTAGTCCGGACCGGTCCAGCCGCCCTCGGACCACATCAGGTAGTACCGGCCGTCGCGCTTGAACATCTGCGCGCCCTCGACGTAGCCCGACGGCGTGATCTCCTTGAACGTGCTGCCGTCGGCGAACGTGCCCAGGCTGACCATGTCGGGGTTCAGCTTCACCACGTTCGCGTGGCCCCACCCCCCGTAGTACATGTACGCCTGGCCGTCGTCGTCGATGAAGACGTCCTGGTCGATGGGCTGCGCGCCGTGGTGGAACGCCGGGATCAGCGGCGCGCCGAGGGCGTCGCGGTACGGGCCCTCGGGGCGGTCGGCCACGGCCACGCCGATGCCGCCGAGCCGGGAGTCGTCCTGGATGTCGTTGGCGGCGAAGTACAGGTAGTACCGGCCGTCGCGGGCGACGGGCGCCGGCGCCCACACCGCGTACTCGGCCCACGAGACGTCCGCCGTGGTCAGCACGTCGGGGTGCTTGGTCCAGCGCACCAGGTCGGTCGAGGAGAACGCGTCGAGGTGGGTCTGCTCGGCGTAGCGCTTCGACGTCGTCGGGTACACCCAGTACCGGCCGCCGTACACCGCGACGTCCGGGTCGGCGTACCAGCCGTCGACGAACGGGTTGCCCGCCACGGCGGTCGGGAGGTCGGGCGCGGCGGCGGCCGCCGGGGCGGGTGCCGTGAGCGCGCCGCCGGCGAGCAGCAGGGACAGGGCCGTGGGGACGAACCCCTTGGGGGCGGTCATCGTGGGCAGCTCCAGGTTGGCGGTCGCTGTCGAGGGTGCCGATCCGATGACGTCCTGGAGCACGGTGCGCGGGGCCGCGCCGATCACCGTCCCGGCACCGTGCCCGTGCCGCCGGACCGAGACGTGGTGGCCCCTCATCCGGGTGCAGGTGTCCCGCGTCACTGGAACCGTTTTTACATCGTTGATACAACGTTGTAAACACCGGGCCGGGCCGAGGGGGAGGCAGTGGTCGGCCGCGCTCGGAGGAGCAGCCGCCCCGCTTCCGGGGGATGATCCCGACGGGCGGTGGATCGGTCGGCCGGCAGGGGTACCCGCAGGTCGTCACCGGGCGGCGAGCAGGGAGACGACGGCATGCGCATCAGCCGCAAGCCCACGGGCGCGAGGTTCTTCGAGCTGTTCACCGGGATCGGGGCGAACATCGGCGGCAGCGTGGAGGTGCTGCGCGAGTACGTCCGCGCGCCCGTCGAGCGGCGTGCCGGGCTGGCCGCGCGGATGCACGAGCTGGAGCGCGCCGGCGACGAGGCCACCCACGCGATCATCGAGCACCTGGACCGCTCGTTCGTGACCCCGTTCGACCGGGAGGACATCTACCGCCTGGCGTCCAGGCTGGACGACGTGGTCGACCACATGGACGCCGCCGTCGACCTGGCGACCCTCTACCGGGTGGGTGAACTGCCCCGCGGCGTCGAGACTCAGGTGGACCTGCTGTGCCGGGCCGCCCGCCTCACCGCCGAGGCGATGCCGCGCCTGGCCGAGCCGCAGAACCTGACCTCGTACTGGGTGGAGGTCAACGAGCTGGAGAACGAGGCCGACCAGGTCTACCGGCGGCTGCTGTCGGAGCTGTTCGACGGGCAGCGCGACGCCCTGGAGGTCATGAAGCTCAAGGACGTCGTGGAGGAGCTGGAGGCCGCCGCCGACGCGTTCGAACACGTGGCCGACGCCGTGCACTCGATCGCGGTCAAGGAATCCTGATGCCCACCACGGGGCTGGTGCTCGTGGTGGTGCTCGCCCTCGCCTTCGACTTCACCAACGGCTTCCACGACGCGGCCAACGCCATCGCGAGCGCGGTGTCCACCCGCGCGCTCACGCTGCGCGCCGCGCTCGCGCTGGCGGCGGTGATGAATCTGGTGGGCGCGCTGCTGGGCACCGGCGTCGCGGTCACCATCGCCTCGGGCATCATCGACACCCCGGTCGGCGACGACGCGCTGCACGTGGTCACCGCCGCCCTGGTCGGCGCCATCGCGTGGAACCTGCTCACCTGGTACTTCGGCCTGCCGTCCTCGTCGTCGCACGCGCTGGTGGGCGGCCTGGTGGGCGCCGCGCTGGCCTCCGCGACCACCGTGCACTGGGCGGGCGTGCTGGAGAAGGTCGTCATCCCGATGGTGCTCTCCCCCGTCGTCGGCCTGCTGCTCGGCTACGCGGTGATGACGGCGATCCTGTGGGCGTTCCGCAACGCCAACGCCCACCGCGCGGGCCGGCTCATGCGCCGCGCCCAGGTGGTCTCCGCGGCGAGCCTCGCCCTGGGCCACGGGTTGCAGGACGCCCAGAAGAGCATGGGCATCATCGTCCTGGCCCTGGTGGTCACCGGGCACCAGGGCGACTACTCGGTGCCGTTCTGGGTGGTCCTGGCGTGCGCGCTGGCGCTGGCGGCCGGCACCTGGTCGGGCGGCCTGCGGATCATGCGCACCCTGGGCAGGCGCATCTTCCACCTGACCCCGCCGCACGGTTTCGCCGCCGAGCTGTCCGCCTCCTCCGTGCTGTACCTGACCGCGTTCGCGTTCCACGCCCCGATCTCCACCACGCACGTGATCACCTCGGCCGTGATGGGCGTCGGCGCGACCACCCGCCGCTCGGCCGTGCGCTGGTCCGTGGCGGCCGACATCGCCAAGGGCTGGGTGTTCACGCTCCCCGGCTCGGCCGTGGTCGCCGCCACCGCGCACGGCGTGGCGTCGCTGCTGACCGGGTGAGCCGCCGGCGACCAGGTGGGATCGGCCCGGGTGCGGGTACTCCAGGCCGAGCCGCCGACGTCCGGGGAGGACGGGCGACCCGGTCGGGTCCACCGCTGACCCGTCGGGGGACGCGGGGAACGGTCTGGAGGAGGGAGTCCCGTGGACGAGGTCACCGCGGTCGACGTGCTGGTGGACGGGTTCGGGCGGGTTCGCGGGTCGGTGGAGCGCGTGCTGGACGGCCTGACCCCGGGGCAGCTGGCGCACCGCGTCGGCGGCACGGCCAACTCGATCGCCTGGCTGGTCTGGCACCTGACCCGCGTGCAGGACGACCACGTGGCCGAGGTGGCGGGCGACGAGCAGGTGTGGACCGCCGCGGGCTGGGTCGGGCGCTTCGACCTGCCGCTGCCCACCGGGGACACCGGTTACGGGCACGGCGCCGAGGAGGTCGCCGCCGTCGACGCGCCCGCCGACCTGCTGCTGGGCTACCACCGGGCGGTGCACGAGCGCACCGAGGCCTACGTGCGCGGCCTGGACGCGCGGGACCTGACCCGGGTCGTCGACGAGTCGTGGGACCCGCCGGTGACCCTGGCCGTGCGGCTGCTCAGCGTGATCGAGGACGACCTCCAGCACGTCGGCCAGGCCGCGTTCGCGCGCGGTGTCCTGCCGGGGCGCTGACACCGGCCCGGGCGGCGCGTTGCGCCGACCGGACCAGTGACCGTCCCGCCTCGCCGAACCGCCGCCCGGGGCTGCGAGACTCCCCGACCATGCGTGAGGTGGGCAACGGGCGCTACCGGCTGATCCGCGAGCTGGGCCGGGGCGGCATGGGCGCCGTGTGGCTCGGGCAGGACACCGTGCTCGGCCGGGACGTCGCGGTGAAGGAGCTGCTGCTGCCCGGTGGCGTGCCCGCCGCCGAGCGGGCGGTCTACCAGGAGCGGGTGCTGCGCGAGGCGCGGATCGCCAGCCGGTTGGCCGACCCCGCCGTGGTCACGGTCTACGACCTCATCAAGGAGGACGACCAGACCTACATCGTGATGGAGCTGATCAAGGCCCCGACGCTGGCCGAGCTGGTCGAGCGGAGCGGGCCGCTCGGCGCGAGGGCCGCGGCGGTCCTCGCGTCGCAGCTGCTGTCGGCGCTGGAGGCGGCCCACGAGTCGGGCGTGGTGCACCGGGACGTCAAGCCCGGCAACGTGATGGTGCCCGCGAGGGGTTCGGCGAAGCTGACCGACTTCGGGATCGCGCAGCAGCTCGACGACGCCAGGCTGACCGCCACCGGCTCGCTGATCGGCTCGCCCGCGTACATGTCGCCGGAACGGCTCTCCGGCGGGCAGGCCTCGCCCGCCTGGGACCTGTGGGCGCTGGGCGCGACGCTGTTCTTCGCCACCGAGGGCCACAACCCGTTCGAGCGGGAGACCACGTCGGCGACCCTGCTCGCGGTGATGAACGAGCGCCCGCGACCGCGGCTGACGCCGGGCCCGCTGGCCGAGCTGATCGTCGGCCTGCTCGAACCCGACCCGGGGCGGCGCCTGCGCGCGGACCGGGCGCAGCGGCTGGTCGAGCGGGCGCTGGCCGGCGACCAGGACCTCACCGCGCCGGTCGACCCGCCGACCGTCCGCACGCCCCCGGTCGGCGTTCCCGCGGCCGGGGCCGCTCCCCGGAGCCGCACCGGCCTGGTCCTCTCCGCCACGTTGACGCCGCTGTTCGTGCTCGGCGCGGTGGTCCTGCTGTACTTCACGGTCTTCAGGCACTACCTGCCCCCGGGCGACCTCAGCCTGGGCACGCCCGACCGGACGGCCACCCCCGGCGGGGACCCGCCGTCGTCGGACGTCCCGACCTCGTCGCCCGCCATGCAGCCGGTGCTGACCGTGGGTCCCGACGGGGACATCGGGGTCTACACCCTGATGCTGTTCGAGAACGACTGCCTGAACTGGGTGCCCGCGAAGGGCGTCGGCGACATCCCGGTCAGCGCGCAGGTCGGCTGCTACGGCCCGCACGACGTGGAGGTGATGGCCTCGGTCGGCCACGGCACCGACTACGAGCAGGAGGCGCCGTACCCGTCGGTGGAGGAGCTGACCCGGAGGGTCGCCGCCGAGTGCACGCGGGTGTTCCTGTCCGACAGGGTGAAGGGCGAGGACAAGGAGGCCACCCTGCGGTACTGGGTGCTCATCCCCACCGCCGAGGCGTGGAAGCTGCGCACCGTGAACGGCTACCGCACCTCCGACCGTTCCTCCTCCTGCCTGGTCGGCCGGGCGGACGGCGCGAAGCTGACCGAGCCGGTCGTGGTCGAGGACTGACCCCGCCGGGGCCGTCGCCCGACGGGGCGCGCCGGTGCGGTCTTCGGGGGACCGCCCACTTTCCCCGGCCGGTGGTGTCCACCTGGAGGACAGGACCACCAGGACAGGAGGAACCACCATGCGAGGGATCCCACCGGCGGGCGGTGCCGGTGCGCCCGACCACGCCCGGTTCCCGGCCGACGACGACCTGCCGGGTCGGGCGCGGGCCGGGGACGGCGAGGCGTTCCGGCGGCTCGTGGAGCCGTACCGGCGCGAGCTCCAGGTGCACTGCTACCGCATCCTCGGCTCGGTCCAGGACGCCGAGGACCTGCTGCAGGAGACGTTGCTGGCGGCTTGGCGCGGCATCGGCGACTTCGAGGAGCGCTCGTCGGTGCGGACGTGGCTGTACCGGATCGCGACCAACCGCTGCCTCAACGCGCTGCGGGCGGGCTCGCGTCGTCCGCACGAGCGCCCCGGACGCCGGGTGGAGGTCCCGTTGCCCGAGCCGTCCCGCCGTCGACCGGAGCCGAGCTGGCTGGAGCCGTACCCGGACGCGCTGCTGGAGGGCATCGCCGACCGCGCGCCCGGCCCCGAGGCGCGGTACGAGGTCAACGAGTCGGTGTCGCTGGCGTTCCTGGCCGCGCTCCAGGAGCTGCCGCCGAGGCAGCGGGTGGTGCTGGTGCTGCGGGACGTGCTGGGGTACCGGGCCGCCGAGGTCGCCGACCTGCTCGGCACGACCGAGGGCGCCGTGACCAGCGCGTTGAAGCGGGCGCGGGCCGTGTTGGCCCGCGAGCTGCCGGGAGCCGACCGGGAGGGCGCGCCGCTGCCGGGCTCGCCGCGGGAACGCCGGGTCGTCGAC
>NZ_JBHWIE010000272.1:0-9449 GCF_042732085.1 Actinosynnema sp. NPDC059797 | reverse complement strand
GGGGGGGCCTCCCACGCCCGGCGGCCCCCGCCCACCGGTCCCAGCCCGGCTCAGTAGTGGCGGATCCCGGCGGACAGCGCCCGGGCCCAGGGCGCGTCCACCTCGTCCGCCGCGGACGCCACCACCAGGTGGCACAACATGCCCCTGGCGAAGAACTCCTGCACCTGCGCCTCGTCCGCCCCGGACACGCCGCGCACGTACTCGACCGCCCGGGCGTACCCGCGCTGCACGACCTCGCGCACGGCCTCCTCGGACAGCGCCGCGCACTGGGCGTGCATCTGGACCGACAGCAACGGGCGCTCCTCGGAGATCAACCGCGCGTAGGCGTCGCCCATCGCGAACAGGACCGCCTCCGGCGTGCTGCCCTTCGCCCGGGCCACCCCGTCCGCCAGGCTCTCCCTGATGCGCGCGAAGCAGTGCTCGACCACGGCGACGAACAAGGACTCCTTGTCCGGGAACAGCCGGTAGACGTACGCCTGCGAGATCCCCGCGGACTTGGCGACCTCACCGGTGGTGGTGCCGTAGTAGCCGCGGGCCGCGAACGCGCCGAGCGCGGTCCGCAGCACCGTGTCGCGACGCTCCTCGGCGGTGGAGAGTCGGCGTTCGCTCGTCTTGCCCGACATGGGAGTAATCAACCACTCACACCACGGCCTGTCAAGTCGGGCACTCGTCGGAAACTCAATCCCAAAATCCCCAATACCCAACCCGTGCCAACCTGTAACCGTCATGGCAAAAGCCTTGAACAAACTTGTGCACCACGTGACAATCACCCTCATTTGGCGAATATGTGCAGTTCAGACCCCTTCAACTATCCTGCCGTGACAAATTTCCGCACACCCTTGCACCCTTGTTGTGCCGTCGTTAATTTCCCCTCTGCGACGAGATGAACGCGATTTGCGAGCCGCCCGGACCACCACACCGCCACGCGTGCGTTCGGCGCCAGAGAGGACCTTGCCGTGAGATCAAGCAAACGAGGCACAGCGGTCGCCGCGGTAGCCGCGGTGATCGCCGGCCTGGTGGTCGGCGCGGGCACCGCCGCCGCCGCCGCACCGGGCGACCTCACCCAGAGCTACACCTGCCCGTTCCCCCTGATCGGCGACCAGAACGTCACGGTCGACATCGGGACCACCCAGCCGGCCACCGTCGCCGCGGGCGCGTTCACCCCGAGGATCGACATCACCGCCGTGGCGAACGCGGGCGCCACGGCCACCCAGGGCCTGCGCCTGGTCGGCGCGGAGACGATCCAGGGCTCCGCCCGCGCCACCTCGGCGGTGACCGCGCCGGGCGACCAGGGCGAGCTGACCGTCCAGGTGACCAGCACGGTCCCCAACCAGCCGATCCCGGCGGTCGGCGGCGACCTGGTCGTCAACGCCACCGGCTCCGCGCCGGGCCTCCGCTTCGACCAGCCGGGCACGGCGACGCTGGACGTCGTCGACCTGGTGCTGGAGATGACACCGCTGCGGGCCGACGGCACCCCGACCGAACTCGGCACGTTCGTCTCCGACTGCACCCCGGCCGCGAACCAGGACACCCTCCTCCAGACCTACCAGGTGACCGGGTCGGCGGTGACGCCGGAAACCCCGACCGGGGTGGGCGGGACGCCGCCGCTGCGCCAGAACTACACCTGCCCGTTCCCGCTGATCGGCAACCAGGACGTCGTCGTCGACATCGACACCGACGACCTGCCGGGCGAGGTCGCGGTCGGCGAGTTCACCCCGCCGATCGCCATCACCGCGGTGTCGAACGCCGGTCCGACCTCGACCCAGGGCCTGCGGCTGGTGGGCGGCGAGACCATCGAGGGCAAGGCGGTGGCCACGTCGCTGGTCGACGCGCCGCAGGGCCACCAGGCGGTGGCGGTGGAGAACGCCGTGCCGAACCAACCGATCCCGCCCAGCGGCGACCTGATCGTCAACGCCTCGGGCACCGCGCCCGCGCTGCGGTTCGACGAGCCGGGCACGGCCACGCTCTCCGTGCACGACCTGGTGCTGACCATGACGCCGCTGCGGGCCGACGGCACCCCGACCGGCCTGGGCACGTTCGTCGCGGACTGCACGCCGGCCGCGGGCCGGCGCACCGTCCTGCACACCTTCACCATCACCGCGGGCCAGGACACCAGCGCACCAACCGCGCCGGGCAACCTCCGCTCGCCCGCCCAGTCCGGGACGAGCGTGGACCTGGCCTGGGACGCGGCGACCGACAACGTGGGCGTGACGGGCTACGAGGTCTTCAACGGCGGCACCTCCGCGGCGACCACGACCGGCACGTCCACCACGATCACAGGCTTGAGCCCGGACACCGAGTACACCTTCACCGTCCGCGCGAAGGACGCCGCGGGCAACACCTCCGACGCAGGCAGCCCCGTCACCACCCGCACCAAGCCCACCCAGGGCCCGCCGATCGTCGACTACGGCTACCGACTCGCCGGCAGCACCGGCATCAAGGCCGCCAACGGCTCGGTCGCCCTGGCCGGCGGCATCGACGCGGCGCTCGACCTGTCCACCGGCGCGTTCGAGGCAGACCTGACCCTGAACCCGACCTCGGGCCGGTTCAAGGCGTTCGGGTTCGTGCCGGTGCAGGCGAAGGTCGAGTTCGTCCAGGCGGGCAAGACCACCGGCACGCTCGCCGCGGGCTCGCTCAAGGCCATGTCGAACGTGACCGTGAAGCTGCCCCGGGTCACCGTGCTCGGCATCCCGGTCAGCGCCGGCCCGAACTGCCGGACCAAGACCCCGGCGCAGATCCCGCTGGGGTCGGCGCCCGGCTTCGACCCGCTCACCGGCGGCACCCTCGCGGGCACCTACACGCTGCCCGCGCTCACCGGGTGCGGCCCGCTCAACGGCCTGATCAGCGATCTGACCGCGGGGCCGGGCAACACCATCGAGGTGGACCTGTCCCCGCGCGCCGAGCGCTGACGCCACCGCGAACGGCCCCCGCCACCGCGTCTCCCGGCGGCGGGGGCCTCACGCGCCGACACCCCAACCCCACCCCACCCCGAACCTCCACCCGACCCCAACCCCGACCCCGACCCCAACCCCGACCTCGACCCCGAACCCGACCCCGAACCCCACCGGCCGAACGCGGTCTTCTCCGGCCAAAACCACCCGCGCCGCTACCTTGGACACCATGCTGCTCCAGGCCGCCATCGTCGCGGTGGGCGTGGTCTACGTGCTCGCGGGCCTGATCGGCCGCCGCGCGCAGCCGCGCAACCGGATCGGTGTGCTGCTCGTGCTGGTCGGGATCGGCTGGTCGCTCGACTACCTCGCGGTGCACGACAAGTCGGACCCGCTCCTGCTGCTGTCGAAGCAGTGGCCGGCCGTGCTGGCGCACGCGGTGCTGTCGTTCCCGACCGGCAGGCTGCTGACCGCGCCCCGGCGGCTGGTGGTGACCGCCGGGTACGCCGAGGGCTCGGTGCTGATCGCGGCGGCGTACTTCGCGCCCGTCGAGCCGTGGGCGGTCGAGCTGCTGCGGTGGGAGGCGCCGATGACCGCCGTCGTCGGCTTCTCCGTGCTGGCGCTCCAGGCGCACCGCTGGACGATCAGCAGCGTGGCGCAGCGCCGGACGCTGACCGCGCTGCTGGGCGCGAGCGCCGTGGCGGTGGTGGTGTTCGTCGGATGGGAGCCGCTGGAGCGCGCGGGCCTCGACCCGCCCGTGGTGGTGCTGACGCTCGCGCTCAGCGGCATCCCGCTCACCTACCTCGTCGGGCTGCTGCGCCGCCGGATGGACCGCGGCGGCGTGGCGGACCTGGTGGTGCGGCTCAGCGGCGACCCGCACCGCGCGGGCGTGCAGGAGGCGCTGGCCGCCACGCTGCACGACCCGAGCCTGCGCGTCGCCTACTGGGTGGCCGACCAGGAGCGCTACGTCGACGCCGACGGCCGGCCGGTCGAACCGGACCCCGCGCACACCAGGGTGGACCGGGGCGGCGCGCCGGTCGCCGTGCTGCTGCACGACCCGGTGCTGGACCTGGAGCTGGTGGACGCCGCATGCGCCGCGGTCGGCCTGGCGCTGGAGAACGAGCGGCTCACCGCCGAGCTGCGCGCGAAGGTGCGGCAGCTCGCCGAGTCGCGTGGCCGGGTGCTGCGGGCCGCGGAGGACGAGCGGCGGCGGGTCGAGCGCGACCTGCACGACGGCGTGCAGCAGCGGCTGCTGAGCGTGGCGATGACCCTGGGCCTGGCCGAGACCGTGCCGCCCGAGCGCGGCCGGGCGCTGGCCGCCGAGGCCAAGCAGGCGGTGCTCCAGACCATCGACGAGGTGCGCGGCGTGTGCCACGGCATCCACCCGCCGGTGCTGACCGAGCGCGGCCTGCACGGCGCGGTGCGCGAGCTGACCGCGCTGGCCGAACTCCGGGTGGAGCTGGAGCTGGACCTGCCGGACGAGGTGCCGCCGCAGGTGGAGACCACGGCTTACTACGTGGTGGCGGAGGCGCTGGCGAACGTGTCCAAGCACGCCGAGGCGACGCGCGCCAGGGTGGCGATCACCGGCGACAGCGGGCGGCTGCTGGTGCGGGTGGACGACGACGGCCGCGGGGGAGCGGACCCGGCGGACGGCTCGGGCCTGCGCGGCCTGTGCGACCGGGTGGAGGCGAACGGGGGGACGATGCGGGTGGTCGGCGCGGAGGCGGGCGGCACCAGCGTGCGGGTGGTGCTGCCGTGCGGGTCGTGATCGCGGAGGACTCGACGCTGCTGCGCGAGGGCCTGACCCGGCTGTTGGTCGAGGCGGGCTTCGACGTGGTCGCGGCCGTCGAGGACGCGCCCGCGCTGCTGGCGGCGGTCGAGGAGCACCGGCCGGACGTGGCCGTGGTGGACATCCGGATGCCGCCCACGCACACCGACGAGGGCCTGCGGGCGGCCCTGCGGCTGCGACAGCGGCACCCCGGCACCGGTGTGCTCGTGCTGTCCCAGTACGTGCGGGTCAGCTACGCGGCGGAACTGCTGGACGCGGGCGTGGACGGCGTCGGCTACCTGCTCAAGGACCGGGTGTCCGACCTGGCCGAGTTCACCGCGGCGGTCCGCCGGGTCGGCTCGGGCGGCTCCGCCTTCGACCCGGCCGTGGTGGGGAAGCTGCTGGTGCGGCGGCGCGACGACAGCGACAGCAGGCTGACCGACCGGGAACGCGCGGTCCTCGCGCTGATGGCGGAGGGCCGCACCAACCAGGCCATCGCGCGGCGGCTGTTCATCACCGAGCGGACCGTGGAGAAGCACTGCACCAGCATCTTCGCCAAGCTCGACCTGTCGGTGAGCCCACACGACCACCGGCGCGTGCTCGCGGTGCTGCGCTACCTCAACGCCTGACCGGGCGCCCGCGGCGCCGCGCCACCTCGACACCCGACCGGGCGCCCGTGGTGCGGTTAACCGCACCACGGGGTGGGGGCGGGCACGGTTACACCCACCCCGCCGCACCGGGATCATGGTCCCATGTTGCAACTGGGGGAAGTGGACGTCGAGGCCCGGCCGCGGGCCGGCTACCGCACCGATCTGGTCACCGTGCTGCTGGGGACGTGGTTCTCCCTCGGCCTGTTCCTCGACGCGTGGGCGCACTCGAACGTGCCCGAGCTGGAGACGTTCTTCACGCCGTGGCACGCGGTGTTCTACTCGGGCTTCGCCGCGACCGCCACGTGGATCTGCTGGATCGTGTGGCGCAACTACCAGGGCGGCGCGCGGGGCCTGGCCGCGGTCCCGGTGGGCTACGGGCCCGCCGTGCTCGCGCTGCCCGTGTTCGCCGCCTGCGGCGTGGGCGACTACCTGTGGCACACGTTCATCGGCATCGAGCAGGGCATCGACATCCTGTTCAGCCCGACGCACCTGGGCCTGATCAGCTCGATGATCCTGATCGTGTCGACGCCGCTGCGCACCGCGTGGAGCGACCGGTCGCTGGTCGAGCCGTCGTTCAAGCGGTTCCTGCCGGCGGCGCTGGGGCTGGCGTTCGCGACGTCGCTGGTGCTGCTGTTCGCGCAGTACGCCGACGCCACCATCTACAGCAGCGAGGGCATCGTCCGGGCGTTCAGCTTCGACAAGGGCGACGGCGGGTCGAGCGCCGCGGGCAGGCTGGCCGCGTCGATCATGATCACCAACGTGGTGCTGGTGACGCCGCTGCTGCTGGCCGCGCGCCGGTTCCGGCTGCCGTTCGGCACGGCGACGCTGCTGGCGTTCGTGGTGGTGCTGCTCAGCACGGCGGTCGCCAACTACGACAACCTCAGCACCGCCCTCGGCTTCCTGCTGGCCGGCCTGGTGATCGACGTGCTGCTGGTGCGGCTGCGGCCGGCGGAGGACCGGCTCTTGCACTACCGGGTGTTCGCCGCGGCGGCCTCGTTCGTGACCTGGGTGGCGTACTTCGCGGTCGCCGCCGTCGACCGGGGCGCGGTGCCGAGCGTCACCGAGATGTGGACCGGCGCGCCGGTCATGGCCGCGCTGCACGCCCTGCTGGTGGCCGTGCTGCTCGTCCCGACCGCCCGCCGGTGAGGGTCGTCCTCCTCGTCCTCGCGCTGCTGCTCGGCCCCGCCGCCGCACCGGCCCACGCGCACGCCGGCGGCCTCACGCCGCAGGACCACCTGAGCCGGGTGACCGGGATCGACCCGCCGCTGCCCGGCGTGACGGCCCGCATGGTCAACCACGGCACGCAGCTGGAGGTCCACAACGGCGGCGCGACCGCGCTGCTGGTGGGCGACCGCGAGGTGGGGCCCGGCGAGACCGCCCGCTTCCGCGACGAGCGCACGTCCGCGCCGGAGTGGGAGGTCCCGCTGGGCGGCGGGGCCGCGGTGGTCCGCGGCCGGGTCGACACGACGCCGGGGCCCAACCCGCTGTGGTGGCTGCTGCTGTGCGCGGCGCTCGCGCTCGGCGGCCTGTTCCTGGGCCGCGGTCGGTGGCCGTTGGCGGCGGGCGTGGTCGTGGTGACCGCGGCGCACGCGTGGCACGCGGTCGGCTCGACCCTCGCGGTGACCGGCGGGTCGTTCGTGCCGCTGCTGCTCGGCGCGAGCGGGGTCGGCCTGGTGGCCTGGCCGCTGGCCGTCGTCGCGGTGGTGGCGGCCGCGCGGCGCCGGCCGGCGGCGGCGTTCGTGGCGGCCGTGGTCGGCGCGATGCTCGTGGTGGCGGGCATCCCGGACTTCGACAGCTTCCGGTTCTCCCACCTGCCGTTCGCCGGTCCGGGCGACCTGGACCGGCTGCTCGTGGCCCTGACCCTCGGCGGCGGCCTCGGCATGGCCGCGGGCGGGTTCGACCGCATGAGAAGGGAAGTCCCCCGGTGATCCGCGTCCTGCTGCTGACCCTGTTCGTGCTCGCGGGGTGCTCCGCCGCGCCCGCCGAGACCCCGGCGGCCCCGGAGGCGCCGACCGGGCCGCTGGTGCTCCGGCTGTCGGTCGACGAGGCGTCGCCGCACCGGGTCGAGGTGGCGCGCGGCCGGGTCGTCGAGCTGACCGTCACCAGCCGGGAGCCGGCGGAGGTGCACGTGCACGGGTTCGACGTGCTGGCCGCCGCCCGGGACGGCGAGCCCGCCGAGCTGCGCTTCACCGCCGACCGGACCGGCACGTTCGACGTGGAGGCCCACCCGGACACCCTGCTGGTCCAGCTGGTGGTGCGGTGACCGCCCTCGCCCACGGCGTCGGCGCGCGGCACGACCTGCCGCTGCCGCTGGACCTGGTGCTCCAGGGCGCGGCGGTGGCGCTGCTGGCGTCGTTCCTGGCGCTGGGGCTGCTGTGGACCGAGCCGAGGTTCGAGGCGGCCCCGCGGGCGCCCGGCCGGGACTGGTGGCCGGTGCGGCTCGCGGTGGCGGTCGGGCTGGTGCTCGTGCCCGGACCGGCGTGGCCGCACCTGGTGTTCGTGCTGCTCTGGGTCGGCGTGCCGCTGCTCTCGGTGCTGGTGGGGCCGGTGTGGCGGGTGCTCAACCCGCTGCGCCTGGCCGCCCGGTTCTCCCTCGGCCGCGCCTACCCCGAGCGGCTGGGGCACTGGCCGGCGGCGGTGGGCCTGTTCGCGTTCACCTGGGTGGAGCTGGTCGAGCCGGCGGCGCTGCCCTGGTTCCTGGTCGCTCACGCGGTGGTCGGCGTCGCGGGCGGCGTGGTGTTCGGCGACGCGTGGTTCGAGCGGGCCGACGGGTTCGAGGTGTTCTCCACGCTGCTGGGCCGGCTGTCGCCGCTGCGCGGCAACCCGTTCCGCGCGCTCGTCGCCACGCCCGTGCGGCCGGGGCTGGTGGCGGTGGTCGCGGTGCTGCTCGGGTCCACGGCGTTCGACAGCGTCGGCTCCGCGCCGAGCTGGGAGCGGCTGGGCGTGCCGGACACCGCCGGCCTGCTCGCGGCGGTGCTGCTGGTGGCGGGCACCTACCTGCCGGCGTGCCGGGCGTTCGGCGGCGAGCTGGCGCACTCGCTGGTGCCGATCATCGCGGGGTACGTGGTGGCGCACTACTTCTCGCTGCTGGCGGTGGAGGGCCAGCGGGCGGTGGCGCTGCTGCTCGGCGTGACCGGCTTCGTGCCCGACGACGCGCTCGCCGCGCCCGTGCTGGTGGCGTCGGTGCAGGTGGGGGCGGTGCTGGCGGGTCACCTGCTCGGCGTGGTCGCCGCGCACGACCGCGCGTTGCGCCTGCTGCCGCCCCAGCGGCACCTGACCGGCCAGGTCCCGCTGCTGGTGCTGATGGTCGGGTACACCTCGGGCGGGTTGGCGCTGCTGTTCGCCGGGTGAAGCGGGGGACACCCGAACTGAGTAACGCTCGCTGACTGTCCGTCGCAAGGTTTCTGACACGTTCGGATTAGCTGGGTACCTCGAAAAGGTGGATGAGACCGCATCCAGGCGGACCGCTTGGGCCTCTAGCGGTACCGCAGCGCGTCTATATCACCTGACAGTTTGGCATTTCCCGGCACACGGATGAACGAGCTTGTTCCTGCGGTCAAGCGATCACTAGGTTGGTCGAACGTCGGAATTTGCGAATCTGTGCAATTCATTCCGCGGTGCGAGAGGCCCAAATGAGCGTGTACATCACAGGTCTGCTGTGGGTCGGCGGCGCGGCCGTCGTCGCCGCCCTGGTGGCCTACCTGGTCCGCCGGTACGGGGACGAGGGCGGCCGGCCGGACAACAACGAGGCCGCGGGCCAGGTGTTCACCATCGTCGCCGGCCTCCAGGCGGTGCTGGTCGCCTTCGTGCTCATCGCCCTCTTCGACGCTGTCACTCAAGCGGGTGATTCCGCCTATCAGGAGGCGGACAGCCTGGTGGCGGCCTCGTGGGCGAGCGACGCTTTGGGTACGGAAACGGGTGAGGAGGTCCGGCGACTCTCCCGGGCCTACGCGACGACCGTGATCGACGAGGAGTGGCCGGGCATGCGGATGGGCACGGAGTTCGCCACCTCCACCGGGTGGGCGCAGCTCGGCGAACTGCGCCGGCTGGTGGCGCCGGCGCCCACCCAGGGAGAGGGGCAGGTCGAACTCCAGGCCGAGGCGACCGACCACCTGTGGCTGGTCAAAGAAGGCCGGCAGGCGC
>NZ_JBHWIE010000271.1:0-9462 GCF_042732085.1 Actinosynnema sp. NPDC059797 | reverse complement strand
CGCCACGCCCCCCCGGGGGCGGGCCCCGGGCCGGGCTGCGCGGTGCGGCCCCGGGCCCCCCGCCGGACCCCCCCCCCCGGGGGGGGGGGGGTCCGCCCCCCGCCCCCCCCCCACGTCGCGGTCACGGCGTGAGGACGACCTTCTCGCAGTCGTCCTGCTTGTTCTTGAAGATCTCGAACGCGCGCGGCGCGTCCGCCAGCGGCATCCGGTGCGTGATGATCCGGGTCGGGTCGATCTCGCCGCGCTCGACCCGCTCCAGCAGCGGCTTCATGTACCGGTGGGCGTGGGTCTGCCCGGTGCGCAGCGTGAGCGACCGGTTCATCCACGCGCCGGCCGGGAACTTGTCCATCAGCCCGCCGTACACGCCGATGACGGACACGATCCCGCCGCTGCGGCAGGACAGGATCGCCTGGCGCAGCGCGTGCGGCCGCTCGGTCTCCGACCGCACGGCCTGCTTGACCCGGTCGTAGGCGTTGACGTGCGGGCTGCCGTGGGTGGCTTCCAGGCCCACGGCGTCGATGCACTTGTCCGGTCCGCGCCCGCCGGTCAGCTCCAGCAGCCTGGAGCGGACGTCCACGTCGTCGAAGTCGATCGTGGTGAAGCCCGCCTCCTCGGCCATCCGCAGCCGGTACGGCTCCTTGTCGATGACGACGACCTGCGCCGCGCCGAGCACCCGCGCGCTGTCGGCGGCGAACTGGCCCACCGGGCCCGCGCCCCACACCGCCACCACGTCGGAGGGCTGGATGTCGCACATCTCCGCGCCCATGTACCCGGTGGGCAGGATGTCGGACAGGAACAGCACCTGCTCGTCGGTCAGCTCGGGCCCGACCTTGAGCGGGCCGACGTCGGCGAACGGGACGCGCACGTACTCCGCCTGCCCGCCCGCGTACCCGCCCGTCAGGTGGGAGTAGCCGAAGATGCCGCCCAGCGGGTGGCCGAACATCTTCTCCGCGATGCCCGCGTTCGGGTTGCTGTTCTCGCAGCACGAGTACAGCTCCGCCGCGCAGGCGCCGCACGCCCCGCACGCGATCGGGAAGGGCACCACGACGCGGTCGCCGACGCGGAGCTTGGCCGGGTCGACGCCGGGCCCGACCTCGACCACCTCGCCCATGAACTCGTGCCCCAGGATGTCCCCGTCCTGCATGGTCGGCACGTACCCGTCGACCAGGTGCAGGTCGGAGCCGCAGATCGCGGTGGAGGTGACGCGGACGATGGCGTCGCGGCGGTTGAGGATGCTCGGGTCCGGCACCTCGCGGACCTCCACGGTGTTGCGCCCCGCCCAGGTGACGGCCTTCACGCCGGTCCCCCCTTCGCCAGCTCCTCCGGTGACAGCGGGCGCGCGGGCCGCTGCGGGAACTCCTCGCGGGCGCGCTTGCCCCACGGCGCGCCGTCGGACCGGACGACCTCCCCGGTCTCCAGCACCTGCTTGAACCTGCGCAGGTCGTCGTCGAGCTGCTGGTGCGGTTCCTCGCCGAAGTACCTGGCCACGGCCTTGCCGATCTTCCCGCCGGGGATGTCGTAGGCCATGACCACGTGCACCTCGGTGCTCACGTCGTCCGGCGCGGGCACGAACCACACCTTGCCGGTGTTGGGCACGTCCGCGTCACCGGTCGAGCGCCACCCGATGCGCACGCCGGGCTCCTCGTCGGTGATCTCGGCGTCCCACTCGACGGTCTTGCCGAACGGCGCGGTGGCCCGCCAGCGGCTGGTCTTCCCGCCGGTGACGCGCACCTCTTCCAGGTGGGTCATGAACGACGGCAGGTTCTCCAGGTCGCGCCAGAACGAATAGACCTCTTCCACCGGTCGTCTAACGGTCGTCGTGGCCGTCAACTCCACAGTTCCTCCTCCTCCACGAGCACGGGTGGCCTGCACCGCGGTGAGCACGTCGAGCGCCGTGATGCCGAGGACCGCGCCGGTCACCCCGACGAGGCGGCCGCGGCGCCGCCCGGTGCGGTTCCCCAGCGCCACGGCCAGGCTCGCGAGGTCCATCGCGTCGCCCGCGACGCGCGTCCACGCCCACGGCCCGACGCGGCGGCCGGCGAGCAGCCCGGCGGCGTGCACCAGTTCCCGGGCGCCCACCAGGGGCACCACCGAGCGCGACGTGGCGGAGTCGTCGACCCCGCTCAGCCGTCGCACCGCATGGGGCGCCGCGACCTGGGCCAGGCCCAGGCCCAGGCTCACCAGGCCCAGCGCCCGCCCGCGCCGCCGCACCGGGGCGCGTTCCTCCCGCTTGGCCGATCTCAGAGCCATTCCTGCCTCCCGTGTGGGTTTCGCCCTCGTCCCCGGCGGTCACACCGCCCGTTCGGCGAACGACGGCGCGGCGGTGACCGCTTGGTAGACGTGCTCGTACCGGGTAGCCATTGAGCGGACGTCGAACCGTCGTTCCGCCTCGGTTCGGCAGCGATCCGGCGAGAGCTCGCCCACGCGGCGCAGCGCGGCGACGAGCCCGGCGTGGTCGTCGCAGGTGAAACCGGTCTCGCCGGGAGCGACCACCTCCCGCACGGAACCGCGCCGCAGCGCCACGACCGGCGTGCCGCACGCCATCGCCTCGACCATCACCATCCCGAACGGCTCGTCCCACTGGATCGGGAAGAGCAGGCAGCGGGCGGCGGCGAGCAGCTCCAGCTTGGTCGCGCCGTCGACCTCGCCCAGCCACTCGGCGCCACCGCCGAGCAGCGGCTCCACCACGTCGCGGAAGTACTCGTGCTCCTCGGCCTCGCGGCACTTGGCCGCGATGCGCAGCGGGAGGCCCGCCTCGGCGGCCGCGGCGATCGCCTGCGTGATGCCCTTGTCCGGGCTGACCCGGCCGAGGAACAGCGCGAAGTCCTCCTTCTCCCGCCGGAACGGGAAGCGCTCGACGTCGACCGCGTTGTGCACGGTGCCGACCCAGTTGAGGTCCGCCGCGGCGGCGCGCTGCGCGTGGGAGATGGCGACCATGTGGACGCTGTCGCCCAGCCCCCGGTAGTAGCGGCCCGTCTCGCCGGTCACCGACCTGTGCGCGGTGACCACGGTCGGCACGTCGCGGCCGCGGGCCAGCAGGGGCCCGGCCATGGTGTGGTCGTGCACCACGTCGACGTCCAACTCGGACAGGACGTCCAACAGCGACAGGGCGTGCACCAGCTCGGGCAGGGCCTGCCCCAGGTGGTCGGCCCGCGGCACGTCGGAGGTGGCGAAGAACTCCCCCGCCGCCGTGCCGTTGCGCCCGACGCCGACCAGCGCCACCTCGTGGCCGCGGGCCACCAGCCGGTCGACCAGGTCGGCGCACATCGCCTCGATGCCGCCGTAGCCGCGGGGCGGCAGCTCGAACCACGGCGGCGCGACCATCGCTATCCTCATGGCGTTCACCTACCTCGTGTTCCCGATCGCGCCGGGGTGGCGCCGGACGACCCCGCGGACCAGCTCGACGTCGTCGGGCAGGCCGTGCAACCGCACGTCGTCGCCGTCGACCTCCAGCGAGACGCGGGTGCCCGCCATCGGCACGCCGTCCAGCAGCAGCGACCCGAACGAGTCGGGCAGCACGGGCGCCACCCACACCTTGCGGTGGGGCACGTAGGGCTCCACGCGCAGCAGCACGCGCAGCAGGTGGACGGGCGTCGCCGACGCCCACGCCTGGGGCGAGCACGACGTCGGGTACGGGACGGGGTCCGGGTGGTCCGCGCGGTCGAAGCCGCACAGCAGCTCGGGCAGCCTGCCGCCGAACGCCTCGGCGGCGTCCAGGACGGCGGTGGCGACCCGCTGGGCGTGCTCGACGAAGCCGTAGCGCATCAGGCCGGTGGCGACGAGCGCGCTGTCGTGCGGCCACACGGACCCGTTGTGGTAGCTCATGGGGTTGTAGGCGCCCATGTCGGAGGCCAGCGTCCGCACGCCCCAGCCGGTGAACATGCGCGGCGACAGCAGGTCCTCGGCGACGGTCGCGGCCTTGTCGTCGTCCACGATGCCGGTCCACAGGCAGTGGCCGACGTTGGAGGCCAGGGCGTCCACCGGCCGCTTGTCGCCGTCCAGGGCCACCGCGTAGCGGCCGAGGTCGGGCAGCCAGAAGCGCTCGTTGAACCGCTCCTTGAGCCGGGCGGCGCGCTCGCGCCAGTGCCGCGCGCCGCCCGGGTCGCCGAAGTCGTCGCACAGGCAGGCCCGCGCCAGGTAGGCGGAGTAGGTGTAGCCCTGCACCTCGCACAGCGCGACGGGGGCGCGGGCGATGGTGCCGTCGGCGAAGTTGACGCCGTCCCAGGAGTCCTTCCAGCCCTGGTTGACCAGGCCGCGGTCGGTGGCCCGCTCGTACTCGACGAACCCGTCGCCGTCCCGGTCGCCGTGCCGCTCGACCCACTCCAGCGCGCGGTCGACGTGCGGGATCATCGCCGCGACGCGGTCGCGCCCGATCCCCCACCGGGACAGCTCGCCGACCAGCACCGCGAACAGCGGCGTGGCGTCGGCGGTGCCGTAGTAGACGTTGCCGCCGCCCAGCGCCAGCGAGGCGTCCGCGCCGAAGCGCATCTCGTGCAGGATGCGGCCCGGCTCCTCCTCGCTGTCCGGCTCGACGCGCGCGCCCTGGTGGTGGGCCAGGGTGCGCACGGTGCCCAGCGCCAGTGACGGGTCGATGGCGAGGCTCATGTAGGAGGCGAGGATGGAGTCGCGGCCGAACAGCGTCATGAACCACGGCGCGCCGGCCGCGATGGCGGTGTCGTCGGGCCGGTCCGGGTCGAAGATCCGCAGCGCGCCCAGGTCCTCCCGGCTGCGCTGCAACGTGGCCGCCAGCGCCCGGTTGCCGGTGCGGCGCAGCACCGGCGCGGCCTTGCGCCACTGCTCCTCGCGGCGCGCCGGGACCGACTGGTCGACGGGGTGCTCGCGCGGGAACAGGGGCGGCACGGGCTCGCCGTCCACCACCGGCTGCACCGTCACGCACGTGCCCCACTCG
Source organism: Actinosynnema sp. NPDC059797 (assembly GCF_042732085.1). Lineage (NCBI taxonomy): Bacteria > Bacillati > Actinomycetota > Actinomycetes > Pseudonocardiales > Pseudonocardiaceae > Actinosynnema > Actinosynnema sp. NPDC059797. The sequence continues at coordinate 4,553 of NZ_JBHWIE010000271.1, read as the reverse complement.
CCCTTCGGCGGGATCACGGCGCGGAAGGTCAGGGTGGACGGCGAGCACTCCGCGCCGTCGCCCCACACCCGCGTGCCCCGGCTGGCGCCGTCCAGCCGCCAGGTCAGGCGCAGCTCGTCGTCGGCGATCTCGGAGGCGTGCTCGCCCCGCCTCCGCACGCGGCCCTCCTTGACCTCGAACAGGTCCGCGAAGTCGGCCTCCACGTGGATCGTCACCACGTGCGTGGCGGTCTCGCGGCCGTAGTTGCGGAGCACGAGGTCCTCGCGCATCCCCGCGCCGACGTACCGGTCGCGGCGCACGAGCAGCGTGCTCTCGGTCTGGGGCCGCAGTGACCGCCCGCGACCGACGAACCTGGCCCGGAACGGGTCCGGGGTGTTGGTCGTGATGTGCTCGACGGGCGCGCCGTCCACCCTCAGCCGCCAGCCGGACAGGATGCGGGTGTCCTGGAAGAACGTGCCCTGGGCGGCGGCGCCGTCCAGGTCGCCGTTGCTGCCGCAGACGCAGAACGAGGTGCCGTGGACCAGCGTCACGGTGTTCGGGGACAGCGTGACGGGTTCGCCGTCGAACGCCCAGCCACCCTCCGTCATTCCGCGCCTCCTGTCGCTGGACGGGGTTCCGCGGACCGCGGGCCCCCGGTCCGCGCCTCCGCGGAACCCGCCCGTGCCGGTCCTGCCCCGTGCCGGTCCTGCCCCGTGCCGGTCCTGCCCGACCGGGCGGGGTGACCCGGTGCCGCGGTTCTCCCGCCCGGCACCTCGCCCGGGGTGCCACGACCCGGGGCGGGCAAACCGGTTCCCCGACCCGCAGGCACGGTCCGGGGACCGCCCACCACCTCATCGAGCGAACCCCGGGACCGGTGGTGCGATGCGCGGCGGGCACGGGAGGTGAACCTCGCCCCGTCGCGGTTGAGCGCGGGCGCGCGGGCGATCCCGGTGGGCGGGGGCACGACGTCGAGGAGGTCACCGATGGCACGGGCAGTGGGTGTCACCGAGCGGGGCGGCCCGGAGGTCCTGGCCGTCGTCGACCGCGAGGTGCGGGAGCCGCGCGAGGGCGAGGTGCGGATCGCGGTGCGGGCCGCGGCGGTCAACCCGACCGACATCGGGTTGCGGGAGGCGGGCGTCCGCGACGTGCCGCCGCCGTGGGTGCCCGGCATGGACGCGGCCGGGGTGGTGGAGGCCGTCGGGCCCGGCGTCCGGCGGCTGCGGGTCGGCGACGAGGTGATGGCCGCGGTCTCGCCGCGCCGGCCCGAGGGCGGGGCGCAGGCGGAGCTGCTGGTGGCGCCGGAGGCCTCGGTGGTGCCGGTCCCGGAGGGCGCGTCACCGGCGGAGGCGGCGACGCTGCCGATGAACGGGCTCACCGCCCTGCTCGGCCTCGACCTGCTCGGCCTGCGGCCGGGCGCCGCGCTGGCGGTGACCGGCGGCGCCGGGCTGCTGGCGTCCTACGTGGCGCCGCTGGCGAAGGAGGCGGGTCTGGTGGTGGTCGCGGACGCCAAGCCGGAGGACGAGGAGCTGGTCCGGGGGTTCGGCGCGGACCACGTCGTGCCGCGCGGGGACGGGTTCGTCGACGCGGTGCGCGAGCGCTTCCCCGAGGGGGTGGACGGGCTCTACGACACGGCGCTGCTGCACGAGGCCGTGTTCGGCGCGATCCGGGACGGCGGCGGGATGGTCGTGGTGCGCGGGTGGCGGCCGGGGCGCACCGAGCGCGGGATCACCGTCCACCAGGTCGCGGTCGTCGAGGCCCTGACCCGCACCGGGTGGTTGGAGGAGCTGCGGGACGTGGCGTCGGCGGGCGGGCTCCAACTGCGGGTGGCAGGTGAATATCCGCCCGAGGAGGCCGCCGAGGCGTACCGGGTGATGGCCGCGGGCGGCCTGCGGGGGCGGGTCGTGATCCGGTTCTGAGCCGCCGGGCCGGGTCCGGCGCGGTCGGTCCACCCCGGACCGACCGCGGTCGCCCGGGTCGCGCCCGCCTACCCGCCGACCCCGGGCGACAGCGCGGCGTCGACCGAGTCGACCAGGTGGATGACCGTGTCCAGGCCCACCATCACCAGCAGGCCGGTGACCAGGTGGGTGGCGGGCGCCGCCACCACCAGCCCCACCCCGCACCGCCCGGCCCGCTCGTGCGCGTGCAGCAGGGCGGTCATCCCCACCGAGGCGAAGTACGTGACCTCGCCCAGGTCGGTCACGAGCAGGGGCGCGCCCGCCCGCACGGCCGCCTCGACACCTTCGGAGAACGCCCAGTCCAGCCGCTCGACCGCGGCCTGGTCCACCTCGCCGCCGATGCACAGCAGGACCGCCCGCCCCCCGTCGAGGAGGTCCACCCGGGTCCGCACACCGGACCCCGTCGCCGTCATCGCCACCTCACGCCCTCTCATGGTGGAGACGCCAAGACATGGCGAACCTACCCGCTCCGTGCACGGTTCAAGCCCGAACAGGTGATTCGACCCCGTATTGACACGGGCGGACCAGTCTTTCGAGCACGGTGCGGTGCCACGGGCCGGGAGAACCGCTCCACCGGCGACCAGGCCCACCACCTGCATATTCACTTCGGAACACCGCTTCCCCATTACTTGCCCATGAAGTGATATGAACTGATTTCGTTTTCAATCGCGCGGATCAAGCGATCACGACAGGGCTACCCTGAACCCGAGAAGACGCGGTAGGAGGTGCCGAATGGCACGGCAGGTTCTGGTCCGGTTGGTTGACGACCTCGACGGGAGTTCGACCGGTGACGTCGAGACGGTCTCGTTCGGCTTGGACGGCGTGTCGTACGAAATCGACCTCTCCGCCGGCAACGCGCGCCGACTGCACGAGGCGTTGGCGCTCTTCATCGCCCACGCGGACAAGGTCGGCAGGCGCGGCGGGCAGGGCGGGCGCGGCGGGCGGGGCGGGCCCTCCCGGCGCGCGCCGAGGCGGCCGAGCGCCACGTCCAAAGCCATCCGGGAATGGGCGCGGCGCAACGGCCACGACCTGGCCGACCGGGGCCGCCTGCCCGCGCACGTCGTCGAGGAGTTCCGCGAGGCGCACGAATCCCGGGGCCGCTGAACCGACTCCGCTTTTCCCGGTCACGTCGAATCGGCGAGCCTGAACCGGCGGACCCCGGGGTCCCGCGAATTCCCTTTCGCCCGGATTTCCCGGCGGATCAGCCGGCCGTCCGCGTGCACTGCGACCACCACTGCTCCAGCACGCCCACGGCGGGCCACTGCGGCCGGCCCTCGTCGGGCACGTGCGGCGGGCGCTGCTCGTGCGGCCGGGTCGGGGCTTCTTCGGACAGGTAGAGCGCGACGAGTTCGTCGAAGATCGGAGTCGTGGTCACGGACCGATCGTCGTCCACCGGACCCCGACCGCGGGCGCCCGACATCCGGTTCGCCGCAATACGGCGTGGAAACCACCCGACCAGGCGGATTACCGCCCCCGAACGGGTTCAGCGGCTCAAGGCCCGGTCGACGAGGTCGGCGAGGGGCGCGCGGACCAGGTCGCCGTGGCCCGGGGCGAGGGTGTCGGCGGGCAGGTCGCGCAGGCCCTCGATGGCCGCGGTGACGCCGGCCTCGGACTCGTTGAACACCGCGGGCAGCCGCTGGGCGCCCGCGCCGAGGCGGGACAGCGGGTGGCCGGTGACCAGGGCGTCGCCGCTGAACAGCACGCCGGTCGACGGCATCAGGTAGGCCGTGTGGCCGCGCGTGTGGCCCGGCGTGGGCACGGCGACCAGGCCGCCGGGCACGTCCAGCGGCACGTGCGGTTCGACCGCGGTGACGTCGTCCAGCGCCATCCTCAGGTGCGGCACGACCGCGCGCACGGTCGTGGCGACCCAGCGCAGCCCGGCGGGCCGCGCGCACTGGCGCAGCATCTGCGCGGGCGTGATCTGCTCCAGGTACTCGCGGCGGGCGTGGCGGGCCTCCTCCGCGCCGGTCATCACCGGGGCGCCGCACCGGCGGGTCAGGGCGGGGACGCCGCCCATGTGGTCGAGGTGGGCGTGGGTGAGCAGGATCGCGACCACGTCCTCGGGCCGGTGGCCGACCGCCTCGATGGACGCGAGCAGCGCGGCGGCGTCGTTGGGGTAGCCGGCGTCGACGAGCGTGAGCGCGGAGCCGTCGCCGATCAGCGCCCAGTTCACGTTCGTGCCGGTGACCAGGTGCACCTGGTCGTCGACCCGGGTCAGCTCCACGGCGCGGCTCCTCGTGCTCGACGGGCGGAAGCCGGCCCAGCCTAGGCGCGGCGGTGGGCCGCCCGACCCCCACCTAGGATTCATGAGCATCTCTCACCTAGGACAGGGGGTCGTCGTGGCGGGCAGGACGGACGTGGAGGCCGGGGCGCGGGAGTGGTTCGTCCGGCCGGCGCCCACCGCGGTCGCGGTCCGCGACGAGCGCGGCCGGTCCCGCGAGGTCACGGCGAGCGACAGGCTGCGGGAGATCGAGCGGCGGGCCCGGCTGATCGCGGTCAGCGACGGCCTGGCCCGCGCCGTCGCGGCGCTGCTGCCGGACGGGGCGGCGCGGGCGTTCCAGGTGCGCGTCGACCCGCGCGCGGACGGCGACGAGCAGGTGGTGGCGCTGCGCGTCACCC
>NZ_JBHWIE010000270.1:0-9465 GCF_042732085.1 Actinosynnema sp. NPDC059797 | reverse complement strand
CAAACCTTAACATCTCCAGGGTTATCACAATTTCATAATAGACAGCCGCGGCGGCCGGGTCGGACCCGGTCAGCACCGCGGTCAGGAACTCCTTGACCGGGTTGCGCGCCTCCACCGCCGCCCAGTCGGGCGAGTTGGGCGTGGCGCGCCCGTTGACCGCGGCCGCCGCCATGGCCGCCGCGCCCGGGTCGTCGCCGACCGCGCTCGCCAGGCTCGTCCGGTTGGGCACGTAGTTCATCGCCTTGGCCAGCTCGACCTGCCACTTCTCGCCCGCCAGCGCCCGGACCACGGCGTAGGCGCCCTCCTGGCGCGGCGAGGCGAGCGGGATGATCAGGTCCGAACCGCCGGTGAACACCGCGCCGGGCGTGGCCGCGGTCTTGCCGGGGATCGGGAAGAAGCCGAGCTTGCCGGCCAGGTCGGGGTTGGCCTGCTCCACCAGCTTCGCCGCGCCGGGCACGGCGATGAACTGCGCGACCTGCCCGGCGGCCACCACGTCGGTCTGCTGCGGCCTGGCCTCGTCGGAGTCCTTCGGCCCGTCGCCGAGCGCCTGGAGCCTGCGGTAGAAGTCGGCGCCCGCCAGCGCCTCGGGCGTGTTCAGGGAGCCGGACCACCGGTCGCCCTCGCGGGTGGCCAGGTCGCCGCCCTCGTCCCAGACGAAGCCCGCCAGCACGTACCAGTTCTGGCCGGGCAGGTAGATGCCCTGGACGTCGCCCCGGTCGAGCCGCTCGGTGGCGGCCAGCCACTCGTCGCGGGTCCTGGGCGGTGCCACGCCGGCGGCCTCGAAGAGGTCCGTGCGGTAGATGACCACGCGGTTGGCCGCGTAGAACGGGATGCCGTACTGCCTGCCGTCGACCGCGCCGGGCTCGGCCAGGCCGGGGATCCAGTCCTCGCCGCCCAGTTCGGCCTTCCGGTCGGTCAGGTCGGTCACGCCGCCGCTGGCCGCGTACTGGGCGACCTGGGTGTTGCCGACCTCGATGACGTCGGGCGGGTCGGTGCCGGCCAGCGCGCTCGTGACCTTCTGGGTGATGCCGTTCCACTCCTGGACCTGGAGGTCGAGGTCCAGGTCGGGGTGGTCTCGTTCGAACTCCGCCTCGAAGCGGCCGACGAAGTCGTCGGTGGCCGAGTCCTTCATGAGCCAGACGGTGATCTGCTCCCGACCCCCGGCGTCGCCGGGGTCGTCGCCGCAGGCCGTCAGGGCGAGTCCCAGCGCGAGGAGGAGGGCAAGGGGGCGGTGCGGCACGTCTCACCTCTCAGCTGACCAATTGGTAAACCTTGGGTGGAGCGTGTTGAAGATGGCATAGACCAATGTTGCAGTCAACACCCAGCTCACAGCCGTGAGAGCGCTCTCGATGTTGGAAAAGTGGTTAGTGACCAGTGGTCTGCCATACTGGGCGGGCGACGCGGTCGGAGCAGCGTCGGACGAAGCGAGGCGCCATGGCCGAACCGATCCTCAAGCGCGAACGGGTGCGCGACTACCTGCTGGAGCTTATCGAGACGCACCCGCCGGGCGCCCCGATCCCGGCCGAGCGCGTGCTGTGCCGGCAGCTCTCGGTGTCCCGCCCCACGCTGAGGTCGGCGGTGGACGAACTGGTCAACACCGGCCTGCTGGTCCGCCAGCACGGCCGGGGCACGTTCGTCGCGCCCGCGAAGATCACCCAGGAGCTGGTGTCCGGCGACCGGGCCATGACGCTGCCGCAGGCGGGCGGGGTGTGGACCAGCCGGGTGCTGGAGCACGCCCGCATCCCGGCCGGGGCGCGGGTCGGCCGCAGGCTGCGCGTGTCGCCGGCCGCCGAGATCACCTACACCGCGCGCCTGCGCCTGGTCGACGGGCAGCCGATGGCGATCGAGTACCTGCACGTCCCGGTGGCCGTCGCGCCCGGCCTCACCCCGGAGGACATGGAGTCGGGCAACTTCTACGACCGCCTGGCCGAGCACGGCGTGCACGTCCACGACGCGGTGCAGTCCATCGAGCCCACCGTCACCAACGACGCGGAGTCCGACCTGCTCGGCGTCCCGGTCTTCGCCCCCGCGCTGCTGTTCGAGCGCCTGACCAACGACACCACGGGCCGCCCGGTGGAGTACGTGCACTCCCTGTACCGGGGCGACCGCTACCGCATCGTCTCCCGCCTGTCGCTGGTGCCCACCGCCGTCGCGCCCGGCGCGCGGGCGGACCACCACCCCGGCATACCGCCGGGCGACCTGTCCTCCACGGGCCGGGTCCGCTCGACCACGACGGGCGACGTGCAGTGACCCCCTACCCGGGTAGGACGCGGAAGGTAGTCCCCCGGTAGGACGACCGGGGCCGGGTGCGCGCCTAGCGTTCCCGGCGTGAGAGCACTCGCCGCACGCCTCGGGGTGCACCCGCGACCGGGCGCCCTCCGCGCGCTCGTCGCCGCACCGGTCGCCCTGCTCGCCGCCTACCTGGCGGCCCGGGGCTGGCTGTACCCGCTCTGGCCGGACACGGTCGGCGCCCTCGGCCACCCGTTCACCGCGGACCCGGACCTCGACGAGGCCTGGGGCGGTCCCACGCTCGCCGGCGCCTGGTTGGCCCACGCCCTCATCGCGCTGGGCCTCCAGGCGGTCTGCGTCGGGGTGCTGCGGCTGCTCTACCCACGTCCCTCCAACGAGTGAACCTCTGACACGGACCGGCGAATGCGGCGGCTCGACGCGAGGGCCGCTCCCCGGTCGGTGGCACGCTCCGACGCACAGGGCGTGCGGACCCGCGCGGGTGGTCCCGCCCACCACGTCGAAGGGGGACGACGTCATGAGCGCGCACTCCACCGGGCGGCCACAACCCGACTTCCCCTACGGACCGGACGGCGCGACGTGGTCCGCGCTGCTGGCCTCGGCGGGGCTGGGCGACGGGCGCGCCCCGGTCATCGCCGAGCCCTCCCGGGACCCCAGGGACGCCTACCTGAACGACCCGGAGCTGGCGATCGAGGAGTTCGAGATCCCCGCCGAGGGCCTGAGCCCCCAGCAGCGCAAGCGGGCGCTCAACCGGTTGGAGACCTACCTGGTCGGCAAGCACCAGACCATGGTGGGGTTCCAGGGCAACCAGGACATGGCCCACTACCAGCAGGACCTGGCGCGGTTCCTGGAGTTCCACCTCAACAACGTCGGCGACCCGTTCCAGCAGGGCAACTACCGGGTCAACACCAAGATCGTGGAGCGCGCGGTCCTCGACCACTACGCGTCGCTCTGGCGGGCGTCGTGGCCCTACGACGCCGACGACCCCGACAGCTACTGGGGTTACGTGCTGACGATGGGCTCCACCGAGGGCAACCTCTACGCGCTGGCCTCCGCCCGGGACTACCTGTCGGGCAAGAAGCTCATCACCGAGCCGGGCGGCGCCGGCGAGCAGATGGTGTACGTGCAGGCCGCGGGGCCCGCCGCCCGGCCGGTGGCGTTCTACTCCGAGGACACCCACTACTCGGTGATCAAGGCGGTCCGGACGCTGGACATCGACACGTTCGCGGCGATCGGCAGGCGGGACCACCCCGGGCAGTGCCCCATCGCCGACGAGTGGCCGATGGAGGTGCCGTCCCGGGGCGGCGCGGAGGGCAGCGGCGAGATCGACGTGGACGCGCTGGAAGCGCTCGTCCGGTTCTTCGCCGAGCGCGGGCACCCGATCCTGCTGCTGCTCAACTTCGGCACCACCTTCAAGGGCGCCTACGACAACGTCGAGAAGGTCGCCGGCCGGCTCGTCCCGATCTTCGCGGAGCACGGCCTGCTGGAGCGGGACATCGAGTTCGAACCCGGCCGCACCGACCGCCGGCGCGGCTTCTGGGTCCACGTCGACGGCGCGCTGGGCGCGGGGTTCATGCCGTTCCTGCGGATCGCGGCGGCCGAGGAGCGGACCAGCGAACTGGCCGTGGCGCTGCGCCGGGAGATCAGGGACAAGGTCCCCGAGTTCGACTTCGGCCTGCGGGTCCACGGCGTCGACGTGGTCAGCTCCCTGGTGATGAGCGGGCACAAGTGGCCCGGCTCGCCCTGGCCGTGCGGCGTGTTCATGACCAAGAACAAGTTCCGGGTCGAGCCGCCGGCCAAACCGGCCTACACCGGCTCGCCCGACACCACGTTCGCCGGGTCGCGCAACGGGTTGTCGCCGCTGGTGCTGTGGAACCACCTGGCGTCCAAGTCCCTCCGCGAGCACGCGGCCACGGCGGTGCGGGCGCTGCGCACCACCCGGTACCTGGAGAGCTCGCTGCGCGAGTTGGAGGACCGGCTCGACCGGGAGGACCGGCTGCCCGAGGGCGGCCTGTGCATCGACCGCAGCCCGATGGCGCTGACCGTGCGCTTCCGCCAACCCGGCGACGCGGTCGTGGAGAAGTGGTCGCTGTCCTGCCAGCCGATGCTGATGAAGTCCGGCGAGCTGCGCCACTACGCGCACGTGTTCGTCATGCCGTCGGTCACGGAGGAGAAGGTGGACGCGTTCGTCGAGGACCTCTTCGCCGAGGGCGCCTTCGACCGGCCCGAACCGCGACCGCTGCCGGAACGGCAGGCCGGCGCACCGGGGTTCGCCGCCGAGGTGCGGCCCCTGGCCCTGGTGCCCCTCACCGGCCGCGGCTTCCAGTGACCGGCGCCGCCCGCGCGTCGACGGGCCGCCGGTGACGGGCCGGACCGGGACGGGCCGGACCGGGGTGCGCGGCTCCGCTGCCGAGCACCCCGACCGCTCGCGGCGCGCCCCTTACTCGCGGTGGGCGTCGAAGCGCAGCAGCGCCCGGCGCGGGCAGGGGACCGCGCCCCGCATGGTGGTGCGCAGGTCGGCGCCCGGCGCGAGGGACAGCCGCCACTTCCGGGTGAGCGCGGCGAGGGTCAGCGTGGCCTCGGTGGTGGCGTAGGCGTCGCCGATGCAGCGCCGCGCGCCGCCGCCGAACGGCAGGAACGCCCCGTGCGGCGGCGCGGCGGTCCGCGCGGGGTCCCACCGGTCGGGGTCGAACAGCATCGGCCGCGGGTAGTCGTCCTCGCTCAGGTGGACCACCGCGGGCGAGGTCATGATCGTGGCGCCGCGCGGCAGGGCGGTCCCGGCCAGCTCGACCGGTTCGGTGACGGTCCTGGTGATCAGCACGGTCGGGTGGTGCAGCCGCAGCGTCTCGTTCAGCACCCGCCGCGCGCAGGTCAGGTCGGCGGGGTCGGACACCGCGATCGCCTCGGCGCGCACCGCGTCCTGCACCTCCGGGTGCCGGGCCAGGCGGGTCAGGCACCAGGTCATGGTGGCGGCGGTCGTCTCGACGGCGGCCACGAGCATGGTCATGACCTGGTCGTGCACCTGGTCCGCGGTCAGCGGCGCCAGCTCGTCCACGAGCCCGCCGGGCGGGCGCGCCGCGGCCAGGCGCTCCACGGCGTCCCGCAGCGACCGCTCGGCCAGCCGGTGCGGCCGGTGGACCGCGGTCAGCGCCCGCCGCAGCCCGCGCGGGACGAGCATCAGCGGCAGGAAGCCCCTCAGGAGGGTTTCCACACCGCGCTGGACGTCGTGCACGACCTCGGGCGAGTCCTCCGCGAACAGGGTGCGCACCACGATCCGCCGCGACAGCGCCTGGAGCGCGGGGTGCACGTCGGCGACCTCGCCGGGGCGCCACGCCCCGACCGCCGCGTCCGCCTCCTCGGCCATGACCCGCGCGTAGCGCCGGAGCCGCTCGGGGTGGAACGCCGGCTGGATCATCCGGCGCTGCGCGCGGTGCTCGGCGTGCCCGCAGGTGCCCAGGCCGTTGCCGATGAGGTCGCGCACGCGGTCCAGGGCCGGCCCGCCGCGGTCGAAGACGCGGTCGTGGACCAGGACGTGGCGCAGGAGGTCGGGGTGGCAGCACACGTGGGCCGGGCGCGGGCCGAGCCTGATCTCCACCAGGTCGCCCAGGCGGCGCAGGGAGCTCAGGAACTCCACGGGCCTGGTGGCGAGGTGCCACGCGTGGCCGACGACGGGCAGCGCGCCGGGCGCGGTGGCGGAGCGGAACCCGGTCGGGGCGGGCTTGGCGGGGTGCGCGGCGGTGTGGGCCGCGGTGTGGGGGTGCCCGGTGCTCCGGAACGCGGTGGACCGCGAGGTGACGGGGCAGGGGCCGGCCGGGTGGGGGCCCGAGGGGTAGGCCGCGGTGGGGTGGGGTGCCGCGGGGTGGGGGAGCGCGGTGTGGGGCCCGGCGGGGTGGGATGCGGTGGGGTGGGACCCGGCGGGGTGGGGTGCGGCCGGGTGGGGTGTGACCGGGTAGGACGCGAACGGGCAGGGCGTGGTCGCGTGGGACGTGGTCGGGCGGGACGGGGTGCTCAAGCGGGACAGCCTCCTGGTCTAGCCGTGGTGTCCGGCGAGTCCACCCCGGATCCCCGCGGCCGGCACCTCGGCCGACCCGTTCGATGACCCGCGCAGGTCATTTACCACCCGTACCGGTGGTATCACCGTGAGTGAATGGATCGGCTGCCCCGATCTCCGCCGCGCCGGCTTCGGGGTGGACTTGCCGGAGGTGGCCCGCACCACTACGGTCCGACGAAAGTGAAGAGCTTTCGCGTATGTCGGGGAGTGCGCATGAGGGGTTCTCGTCGTTCGCTGGTGCCGACCGCGCTGGTCGCCGCCCTGGTCGTGGTCGGCCTGCCCGCCGCCCGGTCGCAGGCGCAGGACCAGCCCTACCTGATCGGGCGCGGCATCTCCGACGTGACCGGGCCCGCCGCCGAGAACGGGATGATGGGCTACTCCTCGTTCGACCAGAAGACCACCGGCATCCACCAGCGCCAGCGGTCCCGGGCCTACGTCGTGGTCGACCGGGCCACCGGCGAGCGGGTCGCCTACGTCAACGCCGACCTCGCGATGATCTTCCGCGCCGTGCAGGAGGCCGTGCTGGACCGGCTGCGGCCCCGCTACGGCGACCTCTACACACGCGAGAACGTGCTGCTGTCCGCCACCCACACCCACGCGGGCCCCGGCGGCTACTCGCACAACCTCGCCTACAACCTGTCGATCCTCGGCCTCCAGCCGCAGACCCTGAACGCCATCGCGGACGGCATCACCGAGTCGATCGTCGAGGCGCACGAGGACCTCGCGCCCGGCGAGCTGTCCCTGGGGCGCGGGCAGCTGACCAACGCCAGCGTGAACCGCTCGCGCACCGCGTTCGAGCGCAACCCGGCCGCCGACAAGGCGCACTTCCCGAACGCCATCGACCCGGCCGTGACCGTGCTGAAGTTCCGGCGCGGCGGCGAGGACGTCGGCGCGATCAGCTGGTTCGCCACCCACAACACGTCCATGACCAACGAGAACACGTTGATCAGCCCGGACAACAAGGGGTACGCGTCCTACCAGTGGGAGCACGACGACGAAGGCGTGCGCTACCTCGACGACCGGCCCGGGTTCGTCGCCGCGTTCCCCAACACCAACGCGGGCGACCTGTCGCCGAACCTCCACCTGCGCCCCGGCTCCGGCCCGACCGAGGACGAGGTGGAGAACACCCGGATCATCGGCGAGCGCCAGAACCGCAAGGCGCAGGAGGTGTTCGCGGGCCCGCAGCGGGCCGTCACCGGTGGGGTCGACTCCCGGATGCGGTTCGTGGACATGTCCCGGGTCGCCGTCGACGGCCGCCACACCACCGACGGCCGCCCCGGCACCACGTGCTCGGGCGTGGTCGGCGCGTCCACCATGGCGGGCAGCGTGGAGGACGGCCCGGCGCTCCCCGGCTTCAGCGAGGGCATGCAGAGCCCGCTCAAGGCGCTGTTCGACCCGTTGAACGTCGAGGTGCCGCAGTGGCTGCGAGACTGCCAGTACCCCAAGGCGTCCCTGGTGCCCACCGGGCTGGTGGGCGCGACCCCGGACGTGCTGCCGCTCCAGGTCGTCCGGATCGGACCGCTGCACCTGGTCGCGGTGCCCGCCGAGGTGACGGTCGTGGCCGGCCTGCGCATCCGGCGCGCGGTCGCCGAGGGCGCCGGCGTGCCGCTGGAGGACGTGCTGGTCCAGGGCTACGCCAACGACTACAGCCAGTACGTGACGACGCCGGAGGAGTACGACCTCCAGCAGTACGAGGGCGGCTCGACGCTGTTCGGCCGCAACACCCTGCCCGCGTACCAGCAGGAGTTCGGGAAGCTCGCCGAGTCGCTGCGCACGGGCGCGCCGCTCGACCCCGGCCCGACGCCGGGCACGCCGCCGTTCACCGGGATCAACCTCCAGACCGGCGTGGTGTTCGACGACAAGCCGCTGGGCAGGTCCTTCGGCGACGTGCTCACCGAGCCGGCCGCCGAGCACACCAGGGGCCAGACCGCCACGGCCGTGTTCGTCACCGGCCACCCCAAGAACAACCTGCGCCGCAACGGCACGTTCCTGGAGGTCCAGCGGCTCGTGGACGGCCGGTGGACCCGCCACGCCGACGACGGCGACTGGTCCACCCGCTACCGCTGGCAGCGCGAGGGCGTCGCCAACTCCACCGCGACCGTCACCTGGGCGATCCCGGCCGACACCCCGGCCGGCACGTACCGCATCGTCCACCACGGCGACTGGAAGAGCGGGTGGACCGGCGCGATCACCCCGTTCACCGGCGTGAGCAGGGCGTTCACCGTCAGGTGAGGCGGGTCGGTGCCGCCGGTCCCCGGGCGCTACCGGTCACCGGCGGCACGGCCGGCCGGCGGGTCGTCCCGTTAGTCGGCGAGCGGCGGCGTGGCGGCGGGGTGCTCGACGAGCGCGAGCACCCGGCCGGCCATGAACCGCGCCGTGCGCACCGGGACGCCGGTGCGCGTGACCTCCACGACCTCGACCACGCCGCGGCCGATGCTGATCTCCACGCGCCGGCCCGCCCTGGTCGCCACGATGTCGTAGGTGCGGGTCGTGTCACCGGCGTCGACCACGACCTCGACCCGGTCGCCCTTCATACCCCTCACACTACCGAGCGAACGGCGCGTGAGCAGCCACGTTAGCCCAGGTGGGCGAGGAATTCGGTCAGCACGGCGGCGAACTCCTCCGGCGCCTCCTCGTGCGGCGCGTGCCCGGTGCCCGGCAGGACCCGCACCTCGCCGCCCCAGAGCGTCGGGGCGGGGACGGTGCGCAGGTAGTCGAGGTTGACGAGCTGCTCGCCCTCGCCGTGCAGGATCGCCAGCGGCCGCGTGAGCCCGGCGACGATCGCCAGTTCGTCGGCGAACCGGCCCTCGCCGAGGCTCGCCTGGAGACCGGCGCGGGCGGCGCCGTCGGTGGCCAGGATGTCGGCGACGAACCCGGCGGTCGGGTACGTCGAGCCGGGGGCGAGGAAGCTGTCCGCGTACGCGCGGGCGGCCTCGTCGTCCACCTCGGCGCTGAAGCCGGTGTTCACGGCCGGGTTCGGGAGGAACGCCTCCGCGAGCTGGGCGGGCGAGCCGACCGGCGGCGTGCCGAAGACCACGAACCCGGCGGCGTCCGGCAGCCGCGGCGCCGCCTCGATCGCGATGTGCCCGCCGAGGCTCCAGCCGACCACGACGGCGTCCTCGGCGCCGGTGGCCGCCGCGAAGCCGACCAGGTCGTCGGCGTAGCCG
>NZ_JBHWIE010000269.1:0-9536 GCF_042732085.1 Actinosynnema sp. NPDC059797 | reverse complement strand
CCGCGAGTCGTACGTTCGGAACGCGCGAGTCGTACGCCCAAGACCACCGTGTCGTACGCACAGGACCCCCGAGTTCGGCATTCGCGCGCCCTCGGCCACAGCTCCGGGGTGCCTGAACGTTGAACTCGGGGGTCCTGGACGTACGACTCGCGGTGTCTGGACGTACGACTCGCGATGCCTGAGTGGAGGACACGCGGGGTGGCGGGCCCGGGTGGTGGGCCCGCCAGCCACGGGGGTCAGCGGGTGGCCACGGCCTGTTCGGCGGCGGCCAGCCACTCGCGCCACTGCTTGGCCTGGGCCTCGGCCTGCTCGGCGCGGCGCTTGTCGCCGGCCGAACGCGCCTTCGCGGCCTGGGCCTCGAACTGCTCCACCCGCTCGCGGAACTGGGCCACGCGGGCCTCGGCCTCCGGGTCGGACCGGCGCCACTGGGCGTCGACCGCGCCGCGGACCCGCTCCTCGATCGCGCGGAGCTTGCCCTCCAGCTCGCGGACCCGCTCGCGCGGCACCTTGCCGATCGCGTCCCACCGCTCCTGGATGCGGTACAGCTGCTGCCGGGCCGCCTCCAGGTCGTGCGACGGGTCGATGTGCTCGGCCTCCGCCAGCAGCTCCTCCTTCAGCTTCGCGTTGGCCGAGAACTCGGCGTCACGCTCGCTGAACGCCTCGGAGCGCCGGGCGAAGAACGCGTCCTGCGCGGCCCGGAACCGCTGCCACAACGCGTCGTCGGCCTCCTTGGGCGCACGCCCGGCGGCCTTCCACTCGACCATCAGCTCCTTGTACCGGCCGGCCGTGGGACCCCAGTCGTCCGACTCGACGAGCTTCTCCGCCTCGTCGACCAGCTCCTGCTTGCGGGTCTTGGCCACGCCGCGCTGCCGGTCCAGGTCGGCGAAGTGCGAGCCCCGCCGCCGGTTGAACGCGTCACGCGCCTTGGAGAACCGACGCCACAGCTGCTCGTCGGTCTTGCGGTCGACGCCCCGGATGGTCTTCCACTCGTCCAGGATGGTCCGCAGCCGGTCGCCGGTCGCCTTCCACTGCGTCGACTCGGCGGCCAGCGCCTCGGCCTCCTCGACGAGCGCCTGCTTGCGCGCGGCGGCCGCGGCCCTGGCCTCGTCCTTGGCGATCTTCGCCGCCTCCAGGCCCTGCTCGGCCAGCGCCAGCACGTACTCGACGCGCGCGGCCAGCGCCGCGAGGTCGCCGACCACGGCCGCCTCGGCCAGGCCCTCCTGGACGTGCTTCGCGCTGGTCAGCGCGTGCTTCGGGTCACCGGCACCGGACGTGAGGCGGGTGACCAGCAGCTCCACCTCGGTGCGGATGTCGTCGAACCTGCGCGCGAAGTGCGCCAGCCCCTCGACGGGCTCGCCCGCCTGCCAGGACCCGACGCCGCGCTCGCCGTCGGCCGTCTTGACGTAGACGGTGCCGTCCTCGTCCACGCGCCCCCAGCGGTCAGGGTGGTCCGACGCCACGGGGACCGGGGGAGGCGCCGCGACCGGCGTCGATGCCACCTGGGTCTCCTCGACCACCGCCCCCGCCCCACTGTCGCCAGTGGTTCCCGGTGTCGTCTCGTGCTCCGTCATCGCCGGCTTCCTCCTCGCCTGCCCACTTCGTGGTGCCCGTGCCGACCACGGGCGCCCCGCCGATGGCGGGGCCCAGCACCCGGGCGCCGCTCGACCCGTCTCAAGGGTCGCCGGTACCTCGCGCGCATTCAAACAGGTGAAGGCTCGCATCGGTACCGGTGGTGGCCGATGAGTAGCGTGGGTTGCCATGTTCTCGCGTCTAGCGGTCGTGCCGCACCCCCCGCTGCTGGTGCCCGAGCTGGTGTCGGGAGCGGCCCCGGACACCGAACCGGTCCGCGCCGAGTGCCTGGCCGCCGCGCGCGGGCTGGCCGCGCGCGCGACGGACTGGGTGGCCGTCGGCGTCGACCCGTCCGGCCCGCGCACCCTCGACGACGTGACCGGCACGTTCGCCGGTTTCGGCGTGGACGTGCCGGTGTCCCTGGCCGAGGGCGCCACGGCCGAGGACCCCGACCTGCCGCTGCCCGCCCTGGTCGCGGGCTGGCTGCGGCAGCGGGCGGGCGCCCGGCGGGTGCGCGTGCACCTCGTGCCGCCGGACCTGCCGCCCGCCGAGTGCGTCGCGCTGGGCGAGCGGCTGTCCGCCGAGGCGGTGTCCGGCGAGGCGCTGCTCGTGCTGGGCGACGGCTCCCACCGGCACGGCGAGCTGGCCGTGGGCAGGTCCGACGAGCGGGCGGGCGCGTTCGACGAGGGCGTGAGCCGGGCGCTGGCCGCCGCGGACGCGGACGCGCTGCGCGCGCTCGACCCCGGCCTGGCCGCCGAGCTGGGCGCGGACGGGCGGGCCGCGTGGCAGGTGGCGGCGGGCGTGCCGGGCGGGTGGCGGTGCACGCGGTCGGCGTTCCTGGCGCCCTTCGGCGTCGGCTACCACTGCGCCGTCTGGGAGGCTTGAGCCCGTGAACACCCCCGTGGCCGTCGTCGGGCCCACCGCGACGGGCAAGTCCGACCTGGCCGTGCGGCTCGCCCTCGAACTCGGCGGCGAGGTCGTCAACGCCGACGCGATGCAGCTGTACCGGGGCATGGACATCGGCACGGCCAAGGTGACCGAGGAGGAGCGGCGGGGCGTGCCGCACCACCTGCTCGACGTGCTGGACGTGACCGAGACCGCCTCCGTGGCCGCCTACCAGCGCGAGGCGCGCGCCGCCGTGGAGAAGGTCCTGGCCGACGGCCGCACGCCGATCCTGGTCGGCGGCTCCGGCCTGTACGTGCAGGCCGTGCTGGACGACCTGCGCTTCCCCGGCACCGACGAGCGCGTCCGGGCCCAGTTGGAGCAGGAGCTGGCCGTGTTCGGCGCGGAGGTCCTGCACGGGCGGCTGGCGCAGCTCGACCCGGCCGCGGCGCTGGCGATCCTGCCCAGCAACGGCAGGCGGGTGGTGCGGGCGCTGGAGGTCATCGAGCTGACCGGCGAGCCGTTCTCGGCGACCCTGCCCAAGCCCGGTCCGGCCCGCTACGGCGCGGTGCTCGTCGGCCTGGACCGGGAGGTGGCCGAGCTGGACGAGCGGGTCGACGCCCGGGTGGCGCGGATGTTCGAGGCGGGCCTGGTGGACGAGGTCCGCGAGCTGGCCGGGCGCGGTCTGCGCGAGGGCCGCACGGCGTCGCGCGCGCTGGGCTACCAGCAGGTCCTGGCCGCGCTCGACGGCGAGTACCCGCTGGCGGACGCGGCGGCGCTGACCGCGCAGGGCACCCGGCGGTTCGTGCGCCGGCAGCGGTCGTGGTTCCGCCGCGACCGGCGGGTCACCTGGTTCGACGCGGGCTCGCCCACCCTGGCCGAGGACGTGCTCCGGCTGGTCGCCCCGTAACCTGGTGGTCGTGGGGATCGAGTTCTTGAAGGGCCACGGCACCGAGAACGACTTCGTCGTGCTGCCCGACCCGGACGGCGTGCTGGACCTGACCGAGGAGCGGGTGCGGGCGCTGTGCGACCGGCGGCGCGGCCTGGGCGCGGACGGCGTGCTGCGGGTCGTGCGCCCCGACCTCGGCCCCTGGTTCATGGACTACCGCAACGCCGACGGCTCGATCGCGGAGATGTGCGGCAACGGCGTGCGCGTGTTCGCCCACTACCTGGTCCACGCCGGGCTCCAGCCCGAGGGCGGTTTCGCAGTCGGCACGCGGGCGGGCGAACGTTCGGTCGTCGTCCACCCCGACGGCTCGGTCACGGTCGACATGGGTCCCGCCTCGGTCACCGGCGCGGGCACGGCGACCGTGGCGGGCAGCTCGTTCGACGGGGTCGCGGTGGACGTCGGCAACCCCCACCTGGCGTGCGTGACCGACGTGCCGGTGGCCGGGCTGGACCTGGAGGAGTCGCCCGGCCACGACCCGGCGCTGTTCCCGCACGGGGTGAACGTCGAGTTCGTCAACGTCCTGGGCGACGGCGCCCTGCGGATGCGCGTGCACGAGCGCGGGGTCGGCGAGACCCGCTCGTGCGGCACGGGCACGGTGGCGGCGGTGGCGGCGTGGCTCCACGGCGCGGGTCGGCGCACCGGCAAGGCAACCGTGGACGTCCTCGGCGGTCGGGTGACCGTCGTGGTCGAGGAGGAGACGGCCACGCTGACCGGACCGGCGGTGCTGGTCGCGCGCGGCGAGCTGGACCGGGCCTGGTGGGACTCGCTCTAGACCTCTAGAGGTCGAGCACCTCCAGCTTGCCCGACCGCTCGTTCGCCACCACCTCGGGCTGCGACGTGGGCGCGGTGCAGCAGATCAGCCTGCCGTCCACCACGGCCACGGCGAAGCACGTCTGGCTGGTTTCCACCTTCCGGGTGACCTGCCCGCCCTCCTCGACCAGGAACGCGCACGGCTGGAGCGCGGGGGCCACCCACACGCCGCCGCCGGGGTCGAGCGCGACGCCGTCCGGGGCGATGCCGTGCCCGCGCAGCTCCGCCCACACCCGCCGGCCCGACAGCGCGCCGTCACCGGCCACGTCGAAGCGGGTCAGCCGGAACGCCAGGGTCTCCGCGACGAGCAGGCCGCCGTCGGGCAGCAGCACCGTGCCGTTGGGGAACGCCAGGTCCTCGGCGGCCACGGAGACCGCGCCGTCCGGCCCGACCAGCGCCAGCGAGGCGGTGGGCGCGACCCAGGCCGGGTCCAGCAGGGGCGCCTCGCCGTCGGCGGCGACGGCGGCGTGCAGGTCGAAGCCGAAGTTGCCGACGTAGGCGCGGCCGTGCGGGTCGACCAGCATGTCGTTGGCGTGGAAGGTGGCGACGCCGCCCAGGTCGGCGTGCTCGACGAGCCCGTCGGGCTCCAGGCGCAGCACCCGGCGGTCGGTCATCGACACCACGAGCAGCCTGCCGTCGGGCAGCCACCCCAGCCCGGACGGCTGGCCGGGCACGACGCAGACGACCTCCTCCTCACCCGTGCCGAGGTCGAGCGCGCGCACCCGGTGGTCGTAGAAGTCGGAGTAGAACAGCCTGCCGTCCGGTCCCCGGCGCGGGCCCTCGCCGAACCGGAGGCCGTCGCGCAGGATCGCCGTGTCAGCCACGCCTGTCGACGGTAGTGACCTCCGACACGTCCCGCACCCTCCGCAGCGGTGACAGCACCAGCCACAGCACCGACGCCGCCATGCCCGCCGAGGCGACCCACACCGTGCCGCGCACCCCGATCCACCCGGCCAGCGCGCCGCCGGCCAGCGCGCCGAGCGGGATCGAGCCCCAGGCCAGGAACCTGATGCTGGCGTTCATCCGGCCGAGCAGGTGGTCGGGGCACAGCGCCTGCCTGAGGCTGACCTGCGCGACGTTGTAGACGACGATCCCGGCCGCGGAGACGGCGGTGCCCAGGCCGAACAGCGCGAGCCGCCAGTCCGGCTGGGTCAGCGGGACGAGCACCCAGGCGGGCTGGGTGCACGCGGCGGGCACCCACAGCAGCCGCACCGGCCCGAGCCGGGCCGCCAGCCGCCCCACGGCCAGGCCCGTCAACGCGCCGCCCACGCCGCCGACGCCCAGCAGCAGCCCCGCCGCGGCGGGCGGCAGGTCCAGGTCCCGGAGCAGGAACAGCAGGTTCACCGCGCCCCACACCGCGTTCATCAGGTTGAACGAGATCGTGCACAGCGCCGTGGGCCGCAGCAGCGGGTGCCCGAACACGAACCGCAGCCCCTCGGCCATCTCCGCCCGCAACGCCCGCGCCCGCGGCTCGACCGGCCGCTCGACCGCGCGCACGCCGCGCAGCAACCAGGCGCCCACCAGGTACGACGCGCAGATCGCCAGCACGGGGTTCGCGCCGCCGAGGAACTGCACCAGCGGCCCGCTCACCGGCCGGCCGGTCAGCCGCGCGACCTGCTGCACGGCGACCAGCCGGGTGTTCGCCCCGGTCAGCCCGCCGCGGTCGACGAGCGTCGGCAGGTACGCCTGGGAGGCGACCTCGAAGAACACCGTCAGCACGCCCGCCAGCAGGGCGGCGAGCACCAGGTGGGCGAAGGTCAGGCCGCCCAGCCACCCGGCGACCGGCACGGTGGCCAGCACCAGGGCGCGCCCGGTCGTGCTCCACGCCAGCAGGGGCCGCTTGCGCAGCCGGTCGACGTACACGCCCGCGGGCAGGCCGATGAGCAGGAACGCGGCCATGCCGGCCGCGTTCAGCAGGCCGACCTGGAACTCCGAGGCCCCCAGCACCTCGATCGCCACGGCGGGCAGCACGAACGTGGAGACCGCCGTGCCGAACTGGGCCGCCGCGTCGCTGCCCCAGAACAGCCGGAAGTCACGTGATGGCGGCATCCTCCCGTTCCTCCCCCTCCGGTTGCGCGCGCAGCGGCGAGAGGACGACCCAGAGCGACGCCAGCGCCTGGCCCGTCACCGCCACCCACAGCGTCGGCGTGATGCCGATCCCCTCCCCCAGGGCGCCGCCGGCCAGGCCGCCCAGCGGCAGCGCGCCCCACACCACGAACCGGATGCTGGCGTTCATCCGGCCGAGCAGGTGGTCGGGGCAGATCGACTGCCGGTAGCTGACCTGCGCGATGTTGTAGACGATCACGCCGTAGGCCACGACCGCGTCGCCGACCACGAGCAGCGCGAACCGCCAGTCGGACCCGCCCAGCGGGATGAGCAGCCCGAACGGCATCGTGACCAGCGCGGACAGCCAGATGACCGTGGTCTGGCCGAACCGCCTGCTCCACCGGTCGGTGGTCAGCGCGCCCAGCACGCCGCCGATGCCCGCGGCGCTGAACACCACGCCGACGACGCCCTCGGACAGGCCCAGCTCGCGCACCATGAACAGCACGAGGACGGCCGTCATGATGCCGCCGAAGAAGTTGGCCGTGCCCGTGCAGCCGACGATGGCGCGCAGCGAGCGGTGCCCGAACACGAACCGCAGCCCCTCGGCGATCTCGTGCCCCAGGCCGGGCTTGTCCGGGGTCCTCGGCGGCGGCTCCGGCGTGCGGATGCGCAGCAGGAACAGGGCCGACACCAGGTAGCCCAGGCCGGTGGCCAGCACGCCGTTCGCCGCGCCGAGGCCCTGCGCCACGCCGCCCGCCACCGCCGGTCCCGACACCTGGGCGACGGCCCGGCTGGACTCCAGCTTCGAGTTGCCCTCGACGAGCTGGTCCCGGCCGACGAGCGCCGGCAGGTACGACTGGTAGGCGATGTCGAACATGACCGTGGCCGCGCCGACCAGCAGCGCCACCACGACGAGCTGGGTCAGCGTGAGGGCGTCGAACCACCACGCCACGGGCACCGACAGCATCAGCGCGGCGCGGGCGAAGTCGGCCACGAGCATCACCGGTCGCCTGCTCATCCGGTCCACCCACACCCCCGCGGGCAGCCCGATCAGCAGGAACGCCGCCGAGGCCGCCGCGGAGAGCACGCCCATCTCGAACGGCGTCGCGGCCAGCGCGCCCACCGCGAGCAGGGGCAGGACCGTGCGGCCGACCGTCGCCCCGAACTGGCTGATGGTGTCGCCCACCCACAGCAGGCGGAAGTCTCGGTGCGACCACAGGGACATGCCCGGAGTCTCCCGAGAGTGATTGGAAACTGTCAATCACTTTATCCTGTGCGGGTGTCCAGACGCCTCGCCACCGCCGCGGAGATCGCCGCGCTCTCCTCGGACGTGCGGCTGCGCATCATCCGGCTGACCCACGACACGCCGCTGACCAACAAGGAGATCGCCGACCGGCTGGGCAAGGACCCCGCGACCACGCTCCACCACGTGCGCAAACTCGTCGCCACGGGCTTCCTGGAGGCCCAGCCGGAGCGGACCGGCAAGCGCGGCGCGCGCGAGATCCCGTACCTGTCGACGGGCCTGTCCTGGCAGCTGACCTGGAAGGACCGCCCGCCGGCCGCCAAGGAGGCCGTGCTCCAGGCGTTCCTCGGCGAGGTCTCGGACGTGGGCGTGGACGCCCTGCGGCAGATCAGGCTGGTGGTGCGGACCGATCCCGGGGAACTAAAACGACGCCTCCAGGCGTTGTTCGATGAGCTGGCGGAAGAGCCGGCCGAACCCGACGACGAGCGGGTGGCGATCTACCTGGCGATGTACCCGGGGGATTAACCACTCGGTTCGAGCGGGGTCGCCGTGGGACGATGAAGGGCAAATGACGGAAAACACGTACCGAACCAACGACTGGCTCGACCAAGACGACGAGCTGTCAACCGGCGACCTGGCTCTTGAGGAGCGCGCCGCACTGCGCCGAGTCGCCGGGCTGTCCACCGAACTCGAGGACGTCACCGAGGTCGAGTACCGCCGGCTGAGGCTGGAGCGGGTCGTGCTGGTCGGCGTGTGGACCGAGGGCACGGCGGCCGACTCCGACGCCTCCCTGGCCGAGCTGGCGCTGCTCGCCGAGACCGCGGGCTCCGAGGTGCTCGAGGGCCTCGTCCAGCGCCGCGACCGGCCCGACCCGGCCACCTACATCGGCTCGGGCAAGGTCGCCGAGCTGCGCGACGTGGTGATCTCGACCGGCGCGGACACCGTGATCTGCGACGGCGAGCTGTCGCCCGGCCAGCTGCGGCAGCTGGAGGAGAAGCTCAAGGTCAAGGTCATCGACCGCACCGCGCTGATCCTGGACATCTTCGCCCAGCACGCCTCCACCAAGGAGGGCAAGGCGCAGGTCGAGATGGCCCAGCTCCAGTACCTGCTGCCGCGCCTGCGCGGGTGGGGCGAGTCGCTGTCCCGGCAGGCCGGTGGCCGCGCCGGCGGCGGCAACGGCGGAGTGGGCCTGCGCGGTCCCGGTGAGACCAAGCTGGAGACCGACCGCAGGCGCATCCGCGCGCGCATCGCCAAGCTGCGCCGCGAGATCGCCGCGATGAGCGTCATCCGGGAGACCAAGCGGCACCGCCGCGTCGCCAACGCGGTGCCGAACGTGGCCATCGCGGGTTACACGAACGCGGGCAAGTCCAGCCTGCTCAACGCGCTGACCGGCGCGGGGGTGCTGGTGCAGGACGCCCTGTTCGCGACCCTCGACCCGACCACCCGGCGCACCGAGACGCCCGAGGGCCTGCCCTACACGCTGACCGACACCGTCGGCTTCGTGCGGCACCTGCCGCACCAGCTCGTCGAGGCGTTCCGGTCGACGCTGGAGGAGGTCGCCGACGCGGACCTGCTGGTCCACGTGGTCGACGGGTCCGACGCGATGCCGGAGAAGCAGGTCACGGCGGTGCGCGAGGTGATCGGCGAGATCTCCTCCCGGCGCGACGACCCGATGCCGCCGGAGCTGCTCGTGGTCAACAAGATCGACGCGGTGGGCGAGCTGGGCCTAGCCCGGCTGCGGCACCTGTTCCCGACCGCGGTGTTCGTCTCCGCGCACACCGGTGAGGGCATCACCGAGCTGCGCGAGCGCATCGCGACCCTGACGCCGCGGCCGGAGGTCGTGGTGGAGGCGCTGGTGCCGTACGCGCGGGGCGAGCTGGTCGCGCGCGTGCACCGGGAGGGCGAGGTGCTCAAGGAGCGGCACACCGAGGAGGGCACGGAGCTGTCCGCCCGCGTCCGGCCCGACCTGGCCGGCGCGCTGGAGCAGTTCGCCGTGAACGGAAGCCGCGCCTGAGCCGGTGCGCGCCCTCCTCGTAG
>NZ_JBHWIE010000268.1:0-9592 GCF_042732085.1 Actinosynnema sp. NPDC059797 | reverse complement strand
CGTACGGGCAGCGCCGCCAGCGCGCGGTGGAACGGTCCGGGCCCCGACCTCGCCGCCGCGCCACGGCCGGTCCGGTGGCGCGCCGCCCACCGGGGTCCGCGCGACCTCGGCCCGCGGCGTCCACGACTCGGCGGCGTTCACCGCCTCACCCGAGGCCGGTTCGGGCGCCGCCCACCCGACACCGCTGACCAAGCCGGTCGCCAGCACCACCGCCATCGCACCGCCGAACGCGCGCAGCACGAACCCACGCAGATTCCTGCGTCTCATAGAGAAAATCCCCCTCGCAAGGCCGGGCACCCCGCGGCGCCCGGCACGACCGGCACCCCGCGGCGCCAGTCCTGCCGAAGCTAACGACCACCCTGCAGAACCGCACCTTGACGGTTTCGGTCACCTGAGTAGACCAACTTGGAATTACCCGGAGTGCCGGGATTGGGGTGTTCTGCGGCGATCAGGTGAGGCGTGTCGAATCGAAAGGATCACACCAGGTGAGTGGCCATCGGTGGGATCCAGGTACCGGCCGAACCGCGCACCACCCGCAGGGCGGCTCAGACCGAAGTCACACCACCGGTAGCCGAAGGGGGCATGTCGATCACGGGCGCGCGGGCTACGGTTCGCTCGTCGCCGTGTCGGAGCGTGTCAAGGGGTGTGGGTCTTGTCGGGTGCAACGTTCGCGGAGGAGTTGGTCGCGCGCCTGGGGTCCCGGCACCGGGTGGCCGCCGTCGCCACGGTGTCGTCCACCGGGATCTCGGTGGCGAGCGTGGGCGCGCCCGCCGACGCCGACTTCGAGATCGGTTCGATCTCCAAGGGCATCACCGGCCTGCTCTACGCCGACTCGCGGGAACGTGGCGAGGTCGGGCCGTCGACCGCGCTGGGCGAGCTGCTGCCGCTGGACGGCGCCCCGGTGGCGGGCGTGACGCTGTCCTCCCTCGCCACCCACCGCTCGGGCCTGCCGAGCCTGCCCGCGGCGGCCTCACCGCTGCGCAAGTCGCTGGACCTGTGGCTGCACGGCACGAACCCGTACGGCGAAACGCTCGACCAGCTGCTGGCGCAGGCACGCGGCGTGCGCCCCGGCCCAGCCCGCCCCCGCTACTCCAACCTGGGCTTCCAGCTCCTGGGGCACGCCCTGGCGAGCGCCGCCGGCACGACGTTCCAGGGCCTGCTCCGGGACCGGGTCGCCACCCCTCTCGGCCTGGACGTGCTCTACGCGCCCGCCACCCCGGCCGACCTGCGACCGGACGCGCTCACCGGCACCACCAGGTGGGGCCGGAAGCGCCGGCCGTGGACGGGTGAGGCGCTGGCGCCGGCCGGGGGCATCCGCGCGCGCATCGGCGACATGGCCCGCCTCGCCGCCGCCCTCCTCGACGGCTCCGCCCCCGGCATCGCCGCCCTGGACCCCGTCGAGGACTTCACCGGCCGGGTGGTGCGCATCGGCGCGGCGTGGATCACGATCGAGCGCAACGGCCGCGCCATCACGTGGCACAACGGCGGCACCGGCGGCTTCCGCACCTGGCTGGGCCTGGACCGCGCGGCCGGCACCGCGGTGGTCGTCCTCTCCGCGACCGCGATCTCGGTGGACCGGCACGGCTTCGCCCTGCTCGCGCGGCTGACGGAGGAAGAAGGCCGCTGATCGGACGGCTTCCCGTACTCGCTGGTCAAGCCGTCCAGGGTTGGTCGGCGGGGACCAGGGGGCCGACTAGGGCGATCGGGTGGGGACAGCGGTCGAGGAGTCGGCGGCTGGTGGAGGTCGCGGTGGTCGGGGCGCAGCCGACGACCAGGAGCGAGGCCAGTCGGGCGTGGCGGGACAGGCCCGTGACCGGGTGGGACCTGGCGACCCGCACGTCGACCGGCACGTCGGGGTGGCAGCGGGCGCAACGGTCGATCGCGGCGCGGGTTGTCGCAATGAGCTGCGAGGCCGGTGGCTCGCGCGTGCAGCAGACCGCCCGGACACCGGTCCCCAGCGCCCTGGCCAGGCCGAAACCGGCCGACAGCGTCGCGCGGGACAGGTGGTCGTCGCGCACGCCGACCAGGACGGGTGCGTCGTCGCGCCACGTGCCGCCGGGCGGGACCGCCACGACCGGGCAGTGCGCCGAGGCGGCCACGTCGAGCGCGAGCGCCCGTTCGGCCTCGGTCCGCGCGCTCAGGACCACCAGGTCGGCGGTGCGGGACGCGGCGGCCAGGGTGCCCGGGGCGGGCGGCACCGGGGTCACGCCGCGCCCGCCCCGCTTCGCGTACGACGTCGCCCACGAGGCGGCGTCGGGTCGATCCGACGTGCCCAGGACGACCCGGGGGCGCCCACCGGGCGGCAGGGCGTCGAAGGGTGATGCCGGCACGGGTGTCCGGGCGCGCACGATCACGCGGCCCGCCCGCGCAGCGAAAACCGTCATGGGCTGTTAGATCGCCGTGAACCGCTGACGGTTAGCCGCCGGCACCGACATCACCCGTTCGGATC
Organism: Actinosynnema sp. NPDC059797; assembly: GCF_042732085.1. Taxonomy (NCBI): domain Bacteria; kingdom Bacillati; phylum Actinomycetota; class Actinomycetes; order Pseudonocardiales; family Pseudonocardiaceae; genus Actinosynnema; species Actinosynnema sp. NPDC059797. The sequence continues at coordinate 7,143 of NZ_JBHWIE010000268.1, read as the reverse complement.
ATCGCCAGACCGCCCGGCGTGGCCCTCCTGACGCCCTCAGCGCCCCCGGTTCACGCCTGTCCCTGCATGCAGTCGACCCAGGACGCGGTGGTGACGACGATGTCGGCCGGGTGGGTATCGGTCACCGTTCCGTCCGACACCCAGATCTGCGCGCGGTAGGTCGCCAACGGCACCGTCGCGGACCCCTGCACGAGCGTGAACCCGTTGACCCTGACCGAGCCGTCGTCGGGGTCGGGGTGGTTGGAGCCCGGAGGGATGCGGCTTTGCGTGGCGGTCCAGCCGGGGGGGCAGGTCGCGCATCCCGAAGTCGAGGTCGGTGGACCAGCTCCCGATGACCGAGAAGATGAAGTAGGACTGGTGGGTCCTCCCCTCGGGGCCGTACTGGACGCACATCCGATGCGGGGCGCCGTAATCCTTCAGCTGCCACGTCCGGGTGTGCGGGGCAGCCTGCGCCGACGCGACGACCGTTGAGCCGACCAGGGACAGCAGGAGCACCGAGACCAGGGTGAACACCGATCCGGCGATCCTAGGCATCACTCTCACGAATCCCTCCTGAACTGGCACGGGAATGGTTCGGCCGACGCTAGCGACCCGATCTCAGAGTTCCCTGAAACTCCTCGACCGGCTCCGTGGCGAGTTGATCGAGGAGTTGCCACCGCACGTGAACGGCGGCCCGGACCGCCGCCGGCCGCGTGCTCGTATCCTCGCCGGCATGAGTCGTCCCAGGCAGATCGTCACGCTCACCGCCGACCTCGTCATCCTGACCATCCGGGACGGCGAGCTGTGCGCGCTGGTGATCGAGCGCGGCACCGAGCCGTTCGCGGGTCGGCTCGCGCTGCCCGGCGGCTTCCTCCGCGGTGACGAGAGCCTCGACGAGACGGCCGCGCGCGAGCTGGCCGAGGAGACCGGCGTCAACGCGGAGAAGCTCCACCTGCAGCAGGTCGGCGTCTACTCCGCCCCGGACCGCGACCCGCGCAGCCCCCGCGTCGTGACCTGCGCCTACCTGGCGATCGCGCCCGACTTGCCGCTGCCGAGCGCCGGCTCGGACGCGCGGGCGGCGCAGTGGCTCCCGGTCGCGCGGGCGCAGCGGGCGGGGCTCGCCTTCGACCACGACGAGATCCTGCGCGACGCCCTCGAACTGGCCCGCGCCCAGCTCCAGTTCCGCACGATCGCGACCGCGTTCTGCGGTGAGGAGTTCACCATCGGCGAGCTGCGCTCGGTCTACGAAGCGGTCTGGGGCGTGGAGCTGGACAAGCCCAACTTCCACCGCAAGGTCACCGAGGCGGACGGCTTCATCGTGCCCACCGGGGGCAAGCGCCCCACCCCCAACGGCCGTCCGGCGGCGCTCTACCGGGCCGGGGGCGCCACCGCGATCTCGCCGCCCATGATGAGGCCGCGCCCGGCCACCTCTTGAGCGAAATCCGGCCGTCGGAGCTGCTGTCACTATGACAATTGGCTCAACCAAGCGCCGTTCGACCGTCCAACCCTTGATGTCATGTTGACAATAAGCTAGCTTGGCAGCATGACGGACAACGATGGACCATGGCCTGTCGGCGGCAGGCTCACGGCGGACGTGGTGCTGTTCACCAGGCAGGGCGGCGTGCTGTCGGTCCTGGCGGTGGAGCGCGGCAAGGAGCCGTTCCGCGCGGCCCTGGCCCTGCCCGGCGGTTTCGTGGAACCGGGGGAGAGCGTGCCGGACGCGGCCGTGCGGGAGCTGGCCGAGGAGACCGGGATCGAGGTCGCCCGCGGCCGGTTGAGACGCTTCGGCTGCTACCGGGAGCCGGGTCGCGACCCGCGCGGGTCCGTGGTGAGCCGGGCCTTCCACGGCTACCTGGCCGGGTCGCCGCCCGTGACCGGCGGCAGCGACGCCCGCGCGGCTCGCTGGGTGGCGCTCCCGGAGTTCCTGTCCGCGGCGGCGCGCGTCGCCTTCGACCACCGCGACATCGTCCGGGACGCGGTGGTCAGGAGGTTCGGCTGGTGCCCGGCCTGGGGGAGGGCGGGCGCAGCATCGCCGGGTGCAGCACGTGGGCCGGGCCGCGGCGGTAGAGCGCGGCGGGACGCCCGCCGTCCCGCGTCGTCTGAGCCCCGGTCGGGACCAGGAAGCCCGCGGCCCCGGTGACCTTGCGGTGGAAGTTCCGCGGGTCCAGCGCCTCGCCCCACACCGTCTCGTACACCCGCCGCAGCTCGGCGACGGTGAACTCCGGGCCGCAGAACGCGGCGGCCAGGGTCGTGTACTCCAGCTTGCTCCGGGCCCGTTCGACGGCGTCCTCGATGATCGACCTGTGGTCGAACGCCAACTCGGTGCCCGGGTGCAGGGCGGTCGCTGCGGGCACCCACCCGGCCGCTCGCGCGTCACCGCCCGCGGTCGGCGTCGCCAGCCCGGGCACGAACGCGAGGTAGCAGACCGTCACCACGCGCTGTCGCGGATCACGGTCGGGCGCGCCGTAGGTCCTGAGCTGCTCCAGGTGCAGGCCGCTCGCGTCCAAACCGGTCTCCTCGGCGAGTTCGCGCTCCGCGGCGGCGTCCAGGCCCTCGTCCGAGTCGAAGAGGAAACCGCCGGGTAGGGCCAACTTCCCGCGGTAGGGCTCGATCCCGCGCTCGACGAGCATGATCTGGAGGGCGCCCTCCCTCACGGTGAGCACGGCGAGATCGACGGCAATCGCGATCTCGGGAATCTTCCACGTCCTGTCGGCCATGATCGTCGCTTTCGGTGACCGCGGTGGCAACCGCCGGGCGATCATCTGTCCACTTGCAACATTCTACTCGGAGTGGGCGCGACCTGCGTGATCATCATAATCGTCAGGTTGACGAAAAACGCCGGACCGCGTTACCGTCTACCCCACTCGCGGCCTCCGGGCCGCATTCCCCTCCAGCTCCACACCACTGCGATGACTGCTGCCGCAGGGAGTTCGACCGGGCCGTGCCGCGGAACTCGCCCTCCGCAGACCTCGAGCACACGACGACGACGGAGCCGCGACAGCGGCCCGCCTTGGGGTGAACAGATGACCGTGATCCTGATCGACGACCGCACTCCGCCACCTGCCGCGACGCCCGCCTCGCCGGTGAGCCGCGACAACGCCGACCCCGGCGCGAAGCGGACGGGGGACCGGCGGTGAGCACCGGACCGGACGGCCAGGGCGTGCCGCACGTCGAGAACCAGAACGTGGCATCGGAAGGCGCGCACGTCGACCAGCAGATCGGCGTGCACGTTGGCGACACGACCATCCACCACGACCGGCGCACCTACCACGTCAACCAGGGCGACCCGCCCGAGCGCAAGCTGGAGGTGGCCCGCAACCTCCTCGACGCCGGGGCGCCGCGGCGCGCGGAGGAGATCCTCGACGACCTGCTGCGCAGCGGCTGGACCTCGACCGAGTGGGCCTACCACTACGCCTTGGCCGTGATGGGCGAGCGGTCGTTCGTCGACTTGACGGGCAAGCTGCTCGACCGGGTCAAGGAGGCGAGGCGGATCTGCTCGGCGGGGTCGCGCGACATGTGGGTGGACGCCTTCGACGTGGTCTGGGAGCTCTTGCGCTGGGCGCGCCGCGTGTACGGCGGGGAGGCCGACAGCGGTCGGGACTACGCCTTCGGCCTGCTCCGGGCCCTGCCGCTCGTGCGGCAGGAGGAGATCTTCCGCCACCTGGACGCGGTCATCAAAGACGTGCGGGACGAGGGCTGGGAAGCCGACCTCAAGGCCCGGATGCTCAAGGAGCGCACCGTCCCGGAGCGCAGGAGCCAGTCCGAGAAGTTCTTCGAGCCCGACCCGGCGGAGCCGAAGCCGTACCGGCCGCCCCTCCTCCGGCCGGCGGCGCGGGACCGGGCCCGGAGCGCCCTCGCCTCGCTGGGCGTGCTCCTCGGGGTGGCGCTGCTGGTGACAGGTCCGTTCCACGTCGGTCTGCTGCTCGAACTGCCCCTGCTGTCGGTAGGCGGGTACCTGGTGCTGCGCCACGGCGCCGTGGTCCAGCGGATCCGCGAGGGGCAGGGGGAGCAGCCCGACGCACCCGACTTCCACGCGATCGGCGGGTTCGACAAGGACATCAGCGCCATGGTCGACTACCGCTTCCGGAAGGTCGGCCCGAAGAAGGGCGGCCCGGGCGCGGAGGAGTGGGACCGCCACACCAAGGGCCACCGCACGCACTTGAAGAACCGGATCACGAGGTCGTACCGCGCGGAGGACGTCGCCCCGGCCAACGTCAGGTGGCTGGTCGACTGGCACGCGGAACGCCTGTACTCGCGATGGCAGTGGGGAGGCTTGGCCGCCGACCAGGACGTGCTCAAGGCGACGTGGGGCTACCGACTCGGGGTGGTCGCCGCACTGGCCGGCCTGTGCGGCGCGCTGCTGACGGGCGAGCTGTTGGCCGTGCTGGTCCTGGTGCCGACCGGCAGGCTCGTCCTCCGGCACGGAGTGCGGGTGGCCGCGGTGTGGCACGCCAACCGGGTCGCGGTGGCCGAAGCGGCCCGCGACCACCGGGAGGAGAGGGAGGTGTACCAGGCCCTCGTGGAGAGGCTCCGGGACCGGCCGAAGGACGCGCAGATCGCCTGGTGGCACACGCTCGACAAGTTCTACCTGGTGTCCGACGCGATCAAGCGCGCCCAGCTGCCGAGGCGGGAGGTCATCGAAGCACTGGTGCTGACCGAACGCGCGCCCTTCGCCCGGGGCAGCAGGGTGCAGTACGGACCACCCCGGTACGCGGCGTACAACGTCCACATCCTCCTGCTCACCTACCACGGCGTGCGGGCCTTCAAGGTGCACCTCGACGCGCACACCGGCGAAGCGCGCAACGAAGCGCGCCAGGTGTTCAGCTACGACAAGATCGCTTCGGCCCGGGTGGCGGAGAAGGGCGTGCGCACCACGACCGGCGACGCGGCCGAGTCCGAAGTGGAGGAGCTGAAGAGCGGCACGTTCCACCTGGTCCTGATGAGCGGCGAGGAGATCCGGCTCAAGGTCGACCACTTCAAGGACCAGCAGGCGGACGAGGAGACCGAGGCCCAGTTCGCCGACGTCGCCTACGAGACCTCGGGCGTCAAGAGGGCGATCCCGATCCTGGAGTCGATCGTCTCCGAGGGCGAGAACTGGATCGTCCGCGACCGCGACCGCCGCGAGCAGTGGGCGCGCGACTGGGACGAGACCACCGTCGAGAGCTGATGCCGTCGCCGACCGGTGGCCGCGCCCCGGTCCCGGCACCAGGTCGGCGAACTCGCCACCCCCGCTGCGACACACCGTTCAGGCGCCTGTTCCCAGGCGTCCCGACACTTCTGGAGCGAGAACCGTGAACGTGATCATGACCGCACTGAACGTGGAGCACGCGGCCGTGCTGGAGCACCTGGAGGGCGTGCGGCCGCACCGGCACCCGTCCGGCACCGTGTTCGACGTCGGCACGGTGGCAGGCCACCCGGAGCACCGCGTCGCCCTGGTGCTGACCGGGGCGGGCACCACCGCCGCGGCCACGCTGACCGAGCGGGCCAACACCGAGTTCGCGCCCACCACCATGGTGTTCGTCGGCGTCGCGGGCGGTCTTCGGGACTGGCTGGCGATCGGCGACGTCGTCGTGGCCACCAAGATCTACTCCTACCAGGGTGGGCGCAGCGAGGACGACGAGTTCCTCGTGCGCCCCTCCTCCTGGTCCGTCTCGCACCGCCTCGACCAGGAGGCCAGGAGGCTGGTGCGCGGCAACGCCTGGCACTCGTTCCTCCCGGACCGGGCCGAGGGCGAGGCGCCGGTAGCCCACTTCGAGCCCATCGCGGTCGGTGACGTCGTGCTCGACTCCCGCACCTCGGAGCTGGCCCGCAGGCTGCGCACCTCGTACAACGACGCGGTGGCCGTGGACATGGAGGGCTCCGGGTTCGCGCACGCGGCCCACCTGGGCGACCGGGTGCACGCGGTGGCGGTGCGCGGTATCAGCGACCACGCCAACGGGAAGAAGGCCAAGGCGGACCGCGCGGGCGGGCAGCGGCTCGCGGCCCGCAACGCCGCCGCGTTCGCCATCGCGCTGATCACCGCGCTCGAACCCGACGCGGACGACGTCGCCGCCGACGAGGAGCCGCCGCCCTTCCCGACCCCGGTCGTGCACAACACGAACACCGCGCGGGGCAACGCCCGCGTGGGGCAGCAGATCGGCGTCAACTACGGCTCGACCCGGAGGTCCCGGTGATCGAGGACCTGCCCGACGTCGACAACCGGAACGTCGCCTCCGGCAACGCCCACGTCGAACAGCAGATCGGTGTGCTCGTGGAGAGCGTCCACCACAACGCCACCATTTACACGGTCGGTGAGGACGCCGGCCCCGAGCGCAAGCACAAGGTCGCGCTCGCCTACCTCACCGGCGGTGTGCCCAGGCGTGCCGAGGAGTTGTTCCGCGAACTCGTCTTCAACGGCCGCCAGTCGACCGAGCGCGCCTACTACTACGTCCTTTCGGTGCTCAGCGAGCGCAGCTTCAGCGACCTCACGGCGGAACTGGTCACCGGCATCCGCGACGCCTGGAAGCTCTGCGAGTCCTCGCCGGAGGACAGGTGGAAGCGCGCTCACCGCGTGGTCCGGGATCTCCTCGACCACGTCCGGGCGAACGAGTCGGACGGCTCGTTCACGGCGGTGACCGCCTTCGGCGGGTTGCCCGCCGATCGGCAGGACGAGATCAGCAGGCACCTGTCGCTGCTGGTCGACGGCATGGTCGAGCGGCAGCTCGACGCCGAGCGCAAGCACAAGGTCGACACCGAGCGCACCTCCGGGAACCGCCAGGACCGGGCGCGGAAGTTCTTCGAGCCGGATCCGGTGCCGCCCACCCGGTACGAGCGGCGAATGCTCCTCCCGGAGCCGAAGGACCGCAAACCGGCGGTGGTCGGGGGTGCGGTCGCGCTGCTGGCGTTCTCGACCCTGTTCTTCGGCCCGACGGGACCCGCCTTCTGGCTGGGGCTGCTGCTGTTGGTGGCGGGCTGCGTCGTGATGGCCCGCTACGGCATCGAGCACACCACGAACCTGCTGAACCTCGCCCTCCGACGCGACACCTCGGAGGACGGGCAGGCCGAACCGACGGACGTCGACAAGCTCATCGAGCGCTGCTTCCGCGACGCGCGCCCCGAGTACGCCAAGGACTGGCCGCGCTACGCCATCGGGTACCGCACCCGCCTCAAGCACCGGTTCAACAC
>NZ_JBHWIE010000267.1:0-9642 GCF_042732085.1 Actinosynnema sp. NPDC059797 | reverse complement strand
GGTTCCGGCTCCCGGGCAACCCCTCGCGGTCTTCGGCGTCTGGATCGGTGGAGAACCGATCGCGTCACCCCGGGGGGCCTCGTTCCATGTCCAAGCGCGTGCTGGTGCTGCTCGCGGTGCTCGTCGTGGCGGTCCTCGTCGCCGTGCTCGTGGTCGTGTTCCGCGACGGGGAGGAGCACCCCGGCGCCGTGGTGGACGGCGACGTCCGGTTCCAGGTGCTGACGCCCACCCTGATCCGCGCGGAGCACGCCGAGGACGGGCGGTTCGAGGACCGGCCCACCTTCAACGCGGTCAACCGCGGCCTGAGCACCACCGCGTTCACCACCGAGGAGGTCGACGGCTCCCTGGTGATCCGCACGGACCGGCTGACGCTGCGCTACCGGAAGGGCTCGGGCCGGTTCGGGCCGGACAACCTCCAGGTCGAGCTGGAGGCGGGCGACGAGGCGGTCACCGCCCGGCCGGTGTGGGCCCCGCCCGGCGTGTGCGACCTGGGCCAGGTGTGCGAGGCCGAGACCATGCTCGCCCAGGAGGGCGCGCAGGGCCTGCGCGACGCCGACGGGTACACCGGTCCGGGCTACGTCGCGGACCTGGCCGCCCCGGGCTCCGGGGTCGAGTGGAGCCAGCGGGGGGTCACCGCGGCGGGCGAGCACCGGGTCCACTTCCGCTACCGCGCGGACCGCGCCCAGGAACTCGTCGTCGCGGGCGGCGACCAGGAGCGGCGGGTCGCGCTGGAGCCGACCGGCGGCGAGTGGGCCGAGGCGAGCGCGGTGCTGGCCCTGCCCGCCGGCAGGACACCCCTGTCCCTCCGGTGCCCCGACGGCGGTTGCGACGCCGCCGTCGACCACGTGGCCGTCACCCCGCCCGGCGACGGCTACCCCGAGCACGCCGGCGCCGAGCACGCGGCCGCCAACCTCGGCGGCTGGCGGCGCAGCCTCGACTACGTCGACCAGCCGCGCTCGCTGCCGGTGCTGATGTACGAGGGGCTGCTCAGCCGCGACGGCTGGTACCTGCTCGACGACAGCGAGACCGCCATCGCCAACCCCGACGGCACGACCACGCCCCGGGCGGAGCGCGACGGCTACCAGGACGGCTACTTCTTCGGCTACGGCCACGACTACCGCCAGGGGCTGCGCGACCTCAAGGAGCTGACCGGCCCGCCGGTGATGCTGCCGCGCCAGGCGTTCGGCAACTGGTACTCCCGGTACGCCGCCCACCACCAGGACTACTACCGGGACGAGCTGCTGCCCGCGTTCGAGGAGGCGGGCGTCCCGCTGGACGTGCTGGTCGTGGACACCGACTTCAAGAGCCCCAACAAGTGGAACGGCTGGAACTGGGACGAGGAGCTGTTCCCCGACCCGGAGGGGTTCTTCCGCTGGGCCGAGGAGCAGGGCCTGCGGGTGGCGCTCAACATCCACCCCAGCATCGACGCGAACGACCCCGAGTACGAACAGGCCGTGCGCACCGCGGGCAAGGAGCTGGAACCCGGCGAGTGCGGGATGAGCGGCGACATGGACTGCCGGGTGTTCGACCTGAGCGACCCGCGCCAGCGCCAGGCGTACTTCGACCTGCACCGGGAGTTCGAGGAGTTGGACCCGGACCTGCTGTGGTGGCTCGACTCGTGCTGCGACGGCAGCAGGTTCCGCCCCGAGGGCATCTCCCCGGACAGCGCCTTCAACGCCGAGTACGTCCGCCGCGCGGAGGAGAAGGGGCGGCGCGGCTTCTCCTGGAACCGCAGCGGCGGCGGTTACAACGGTTACGGCGGCAACCAGGTCTACCCGGCCGGGCCGTGGGCCGAGCACCGCTACACCGTCGACACGTCGATGGACACCTCCTCCACCTGGGAGCTGCTCGCGTTCGCCTCGGAGTACACGGCCGCCCGCGGCAACATCGGGATGCCGTACCAGTCGCACGACATCGGCGGCCACAACTACGCGGGCAACGAGGAGAACCGGCTCCCCGAGGACCTCTACGCCCGCTGGGTCCAGTTCGGCGCGTTCCAGCCGCTGCTGCGGCTGCACTCCAACCACGGCTACCGGCTGCCCTGGGACTACCCGGGCGTCGAGGGCGCCGCGGTGAAGTTCCTCAAGCTGCGCAAGGCCCTGCTGCCGCACACCTACACGGTGGCGCGGCAGGCGTACGACACGGGCCTGCCGATGAACCGGCCGATGTACCTCGACCACCCGGGGTACGAGGAGGCGTACGAGCACCCCTCGCAGTTCATGTACGGCGACGACGTGCTGGTCGCGCCGGTGACCTCGCCGGGCACCGAGGACGTGCCCACGGAACTGTGGGTGCCGCCGGGCACGTGGACGAACTACTTCACCGGCGAGACCGTCACCGGGCCGACCGTGACGACGGTGACCTCGGACCTCGACACCATGCCGGTGTTCCTGCGGGCCGGCGGCATCCTGCCGACCAGCGCCGACGACACCTCCAACGCCCGGGAGCAGGTCGGGGACCTGGTCCTCGACGTGGCCGCCGGCGCGTCCGGCTCCTACGAGCTGTACGAGGACGCGGGGGAGGGCCTGGGGTACCGGCGGGGCGAGTTCACCCGCACCACCGTCCGCTACTCCGAGGACGACGGCTCGGTGACCGTCGAGCCGCGCGCCGGGGCGTTCGCGGGCGCGGTCGCGGAGCGGACGTGGACGGTGCGGCTGCGCGGCGTGGCCGAGCCCGCGCGGTTGGCGGTGAACGGCGCGGACGCGCCGGAGTGGGAGTACGACGCCGGCACCCGCACGCTGACCGTCACGGCCACCTCGCCCACCGACCGGGAGCTGACCCTCACCACGCGGTGAACCGGGCCGCCCCCGGTGCGGGGGGCGGCCCGGCCGTCGGCGCCGGCGTCAGACCTTGCCGGTGCCGGCGCCCTGCGTGACGATGGCCTTGACGTCGGCCGCGGGGTCGGCGGTGTACCGGTAGTAGCCGGCCGGGTCCTCGACCGAGCCGCCCACCACCGGGTCGCCGGACTCGCCCGCGTAGTGGTTGTCCCGCTCGACGATGCTGCCCTTCGGGCCGGCGTAGCTGGTGGTCATGGGCTCCTCGACGTCCTCGAAGTAGTTGCCCTCGACCCAGCAGCCCGCCTTCTGCTGGCAGGCGACGCCGACGTCGCTGTTGTCGTGGAAGTAGTTGTTGAACACGTGCACCGGGTTGCCGAACCGGACGCGCGGGTTGCGCTGCGGCGTCTTGTCGAACCAGTTGTGGTGGTAGGTGACCTTCAGGTACCCGGTGTCCTGCGCGCCGTTGTCGTCGTCGTGGCCCAGCAGCATGTTCTTGGTGTGGTGGTGCGTGTGGTTCCACGAGATCGTCACGTAGCTGGACCCGCGCTTGACGTCGATCAGGCCGTCCTTGCCCGCGGACAGGTCGTTGTGGTCGATCCAGACGTGGTGGGAGAACATCTGGACGTTGATCGAGTCGTCGTTGGCGTTGCGGAACACCAGGTTGCGGATGATCACGTTGTGCACCGCGTTCGCCGGGGGCGAGGTGACGGCGTCGTCCGCGGGCAGGCCGATGTTGAGGCCGCCGCCGCTGATGCCTGAGTTCGCGCCCACGCCGATGATCGTCTTGTCCGACGACACGTCGTACATGCCGGCGGGCAGGGTGATCAGGCCCTGCACCCTGACCACGCGGGGGCCGTCGGCCTTGATGTTGGCGATGAAGTCGGCGGGGGTGGTGACGGTGACCTCGGGGCCGCCCGCGCCGCCGGTGGTGCCGTCCTGGCCGAGGGCGTTGACCGACGCGAAGCCCACCGGGCCGTCGGCCGGCTGCCCGCCGCCCTGGTCGGACGTGCGCACGGTGACCGCGCCGGACGGCGCCGAGGTGTTGCCCGCCGCGTCCCGCGCCACCACGTAGAAGGTGTAGCCGGTGGCCGGGCTCAGGCCGGTGACGGTGAACGAGGTGCCCGTGGCGGAGCCGACCCGCACGTCGGTGCTGCCGGCCTCGCGGTAGACGGTGTAACCGGCGACGCCGACGTCGTCGGTGGCGGCGGTCCAGGTGAGCGTCGCGCTGTTCGCCGAGGCGCCGGTCGAGCGGAGGCCGGCGGGCGCGGCGGGCGGCGTGGTGTCGGGGGCGGGTGAGCCCAGCCTGCCGACGCCCGCGCCCGCGAGGACCCTGGCCGGCACGGTGTTCGGGTCGTCCACGGTGTAGGCGTAGTAGGTGCGCGGCTCGGTGACCGTGCCGTCCGACTCGGGCGCACCGGAGTTGACGTAGACGTTGTTGCGCTCGACCAGGCGGCCGGGGTCGGACTCGAAGATCTGGACCTTCGTCGGCGAGGCGACGTCCTCGAAGTAGTTGCCCTCGACCAGCACGCCCGCGTCCATCGCGGTGGCCGCGCCGTAGGAGTCGGTCCCCCGGACGTCGCGGTAGTAGTTGTTGAACACGTGCACCGGGTCGGCGAACCGGACGCGCGGGTTGCGCTCCGCGGTGCCGTCGAAGAAGTTGTGGTGGTAGGTGACGCGGAGCTTGCCGCGGTCCTGGCCGCCGTTGCCGTCGGAGTGGCCGACCAGCGAGTTCTTGGTCTGGTCGTGGAAGTGGTTCCAGGAGACGGTGACGTAGTCGGAGCCGCGTTTGACGTCCAGCGCGCCGTCGTGGGCGCCGGACAGGTCGTTGTGGTCGACCCAGACGTGGTGCGCGCCGTCGGTGATGTTGATGGCGTCGTCGTTGGCGCCGGTGAAGGTCAGGTTGCGGATGATGACGTTGTGCGTGCCGTCGACGTCGAGGCCGCCGCCGGTGATCCGGCCGCTCGTGCCGACGCCGATGATGGTCTTGTCGGACTCGACGTCGAGCATCCCGCTGAGCTGGATGGTGCCGTTGACCTGGATGACCAAGGGCTCGGTGCGCTCGACCGCGGCCTCGAACTGGGTGCGGTTGGTGACCGTGACGGTCTGACCGCCCGCGCCGCCGGTGGTGCCGTTCTGCCCCAGTGCGTTGACGGAGGCGAAACCGATGGGCGCCGCCTCGGCGGCGGCCGGCGCCGCACCGGCGACGGCTGACGTGAATCCGCCTGCGAGCGCCGCGGATAACGCGAGCGCGGTTGTTCTCCTCACGAAGTCCTCCGTTGGACTCGGCCGACGTCGGTGTCGGCTGGTGCGTGGGCGGGAACGGTGGCGACGTCCTCCTGTTCAGCAATAGGGGTGCTGTTCGGATATGTCAAAAAGATTCACATGGGTGTACCGGTTCGACGATTTCGATTGATCTCGACCGGGTGTTCGAGTGGAATTCCAGAGGGGGTGGCATGGAAAAGGGGCCGCCCACCACCCGGTGAACGGCCCCTCCTCGGTCCTCGGCTCAGCTGCGGACCATCTTGCGCAGCACGTACTGCATGATGCCGCCGTTGCGGTAGTAGTCGGCCTCGCCCGGCGTGTCGATGCGGACGACCGCGTCGAACTCCGTCTTGGAACCGTCCTCCTTGGTCGCCACCACGTGCACCGTGCGCGGCGTCTCGCCGCCGTTCAGCTCGGTGATGCCGGTGAAGTCGAACGTCTCCGTGCCGTCCAGGCCCAGGGACGCCGCGTTCTCGCCCTCGGGGAACTGCAGCGGCAGCACGCCCATGCCGATGAGGTTGGAGCGGTGGATGCGCTCGAAGGACTCGGCGATCACCGCCCGCACGCCCAGCAGCGAGGTGCCCTTGGCCGCCCAGTCGCGGGACGAGCCGGAGCCGTACTCCTTGCCGGCCAGCACGACCAGCGGGACGCCCGCCTCGGCGTAGGCCACCGACGCGTCGTAGATCGTGGTCTGCTCGCCGCCGGCCAGGAAGTTGCGGGTGAAGCCGCCCTGGACGCCCTGCCCGTTGTTCTCGTCGGCGAGCAGCAGGTTCCGCAGCCGGATGTTGGCGAACGTGCCCCGGATCATCACCTCGTGGTTGCCGCGCCGCGACCCGTACGAGTTGAAGTCCTTGCGCTCCACGCCGTGCTCGGTCAGGTACTTGCCCGCGGGCGAGTCGACCTTGATCGCGCCGGCCGGGGAGATGTGGTCGGTGGTCACCGAGTCGCCCAGCAGCGCCAGCACGCGCGCGCCGCCGATGTCGGTCACCGGGGCCGGCTCCATCTCCATGCCCTCGAAGTACGGGGGCTTGCGCACGTAGGTGGAGTCCGCGTCCCACTCGAACGTGTTGCCGGTCGGCGTGGGCAGCTGCTGCCAGCGCTGGTCGCCCGCGAACACGTCCGCGTAGCCCTTGGTGAAGCCCTCCGGCGAGATCGCCGACGCGACGACCTCGGAGATCTCCTGCGGCGACGGCCAGATGTCGGCCAGGTAGACCGGCTCGCCCGCGGCGTCCGTGCCCAGCGGCTCGGTGGTGATGTCCTTGTCCATCGTGCCGGCCAGCGCGTACGCCACCACCAGCGGCGGGGACGCCAGGTAGTTCATCTTGATGTCGGGATTGATCCGGCCCTCGAAGTTCCGGTTGCCCGACAGCACCGACACCGCGGCCAGGTCGCCCTGGTTGATGCCCGCCGAGATCTCGTCCTGCAGCGGGCCCGAGTTGCCGATGCACGTGGTGCAGCCGTAGCCGACCAGGTGGAAGCCCAGCTTCTCCAGGTACGGCAGCAGGCCGGCGCGCTCGTAGTAGTCCATGACGACTTTGGAGCCCGGCGCCAGGGTGGTCTTCACCCACGGCTTGCGCTCCAGGCCCTTCTCCACGGCCTTCTTCGCCAGCAGCGCCGCGCCGATCATCACCGACGGGTTCGAGGTGTTGGTGCACGAGGTGATCGCGGCGATCGCGACCGCGCCGTGGTCCAGCTCGAACTCGGCGCCGTCCAGGGACACCTTGACCGGGTTGGACGGCCGGCCCTCGCTGCCCTCGGCGGCCGAGTGGAACACGCGCGGCTCGCCGCCCGCGTCGCCGTCGGCGGGCGAGATCGGGTCGCTGGCCGGGAACGTCTCCTCGACGGCCTCGTCCACGCTGGACCCGGAGGTCTCCTCGGTGTCGGACACGTACGCGCCCAGCGCCTGGCGGAACGCCTCCTTGGCACTGGCCAGCTCGATGCGGTCCTGCGGGCGCTTGGGGCCGGCGATCGACGGCACGACCGTCGACAGGTCCAGCTCCAGGTTCTCGGAGTAGACCGGCTCGACCTCCGGGTCGTGCCACAGGCCCTGCTCCTTGGCGTACGCCTCGACCAGCGCCAGCTGCTCGGCCGAGCGGCCGGTCAGCTTCAGGTAGTCGATGGTCTCGCCGTCGATCGGGAAGATCGCGCAGGTCGAGCCGAACTCGGGGCTCATGTTGCCGATGGTGGCGCGGTTGGCCAGCGGCACCGCGCCCACGCCCGAGCCGTAGAACTCGACGAACTTGCCGACCACGCCGTGCTTGCGCAGCATCTCGGTGATGGTCAGCACCAGGTCGGTGGCCGTCGCGCCGGCGGGCAGCTCGCCGTGCAGCTTGAAGCCCACCACGCGCGGGATCAGCATGGACACCGGCTGGCCGAGCATCGCGGCCTCGGCCTCGATGCCGCCGACGCCCCAGCCCAGCACGCCGATGCCGTTGACCATCGTGGTGTGCGAGTCGGTGCCGACCAGGGTGTCCGGGTAGGCCTGGCCGTTGCGGACCATGACCACGCGGGCCAGGTGCTCGATGTTGACCTGGTGGACGATGCCGGTGCCCGGCGGGACGACCTTGAACTCGTCGAACGCGGTCTGGCCCCAGCGCAGGAACTGGTAGCGCTCCCTGTTGCGCTCGTACTCCAGGTCCACGTTCAGCTCGAACGCGTCCGGCCGGCCGAACACGTCGGCGATCACCGAGTGGTCGATGACCAGCTCGGCGGGCGCCAGCGGGTTGACCTTCGCGGGGTCGCCGCCGAGCTGGGTGACGGCCTCGCGCATGGTGGCCAGGTCGACCACGCAGGGCACACCGGTGAAGTCCTGCATCACCACGCGGGCGGGCGAGAACTGGATCTCGGTGTTCGGCTCGGCGGACGGATCCCAGCCGCCCAGCGCGCGTACGTGGTCGGCGGTGATGTTCGCGCCGTCCTCGGTCCGCAGCAGGTTCTCCAGCAGGATCTTCAAGCTGTACGGCAGGCGCTCGGCGCCCTCGACCGCGCTCAGCCGGAACACCTCGTACGAGGCGTCGCCGACGGTGAGCGTGCCGCGGGCGCCGAAGCTGTCCTTGCTCGCTGGTGCAGTCACGTGAAACTCCATCTGGTGACGCGCAAAGTCGGTTCGGGAACTTCTGCTGAGTCTCCCGCACCACGGGGTGCGGTGCCTCCCTGCCCTAAACAGTACGCGTGTCCTGTATAAACCTTCAACCGGGTCCCACCTCGGTCCGGGCATCATCACACCCGTGGTGCGTCTTGATCGAATCGGCAAGCGCTACGGCCGCGGCCCGTGGGTGCTGCGGGACCTCTCGCTCGACGTCGCGCCGGGCGAGGTGGTCGCGCTGCGGGGCGGCAACGGCTCCGGCAAGTCGACCCTGCTGCGCGTCGCGGCGGGCGTCACCGCGCCCACGACCGGCCGCGTCACGCGCGGCGCGTCGGTCGGGTACGCGCCCGAGCGCTTCCCGACCGGGGTCCGGCTGTCCGCCCGCGAGTACCTGCGCCGGCTGGCCGCCGTGCGCGGCGCGCCCCTGAGGTGGGACCTGGTCGAGGCGCTGGGCTTCGCGGGCGACCCGGACGCACCCGTGGCCACCCTGTCCAAGGGCAACGCGCAGAAGGTCGCGCTGGTCCAGGCCCTGCACGCGACCGACCTGCTGGTGCTGGACGAGCCGTGGTCCGGGCTGGACGCGGCGGCCGGCGGCGTGCTGGGCGAGCTGGTGGGCTCCTCGGCGGCGGCCGTGGTGCTGACCGACCACCACGGGCACGACGTGCCGGGGATGCGCGAGGTGTTCCTCGGCGAGGCGCGCGACGGGGTGGTGGTGATCGAGCTGGACCGGGTGGGGGAGTCGTTCGCGCTGATCAGCGGCCTGGCAGGGGTGTCGTCGGCACGTCCGGTCGGCGCCGGGGCGCGGGTGGAGGTGCGGGCCGGGCACAGCGACGGCGTGCTGGCCGAGGCGCTGCGGCTGGGCTGCTCGGTGCGGAGCGTGCGGTCGTGAGGGCGCTCGTGGGTTACCTGCTGGCGGACGTGCTGCGCACCCAGCGCTGGCTGCCGCCGCTGCTGCTGTTCGCGGCCGTGCTGGGGATGCTGTACGCGTCGGACGCGGGGCCGCCCCTGGCCGCCTACGCGGGGACGTGCGTGCTGGTCTACCCCGTGTCGGCGTGGTTGGCGGTCGTCGTGGCGGGTGCCGAGGACCCGGTGCGGCGGGCGGTCACGGTGGTGGCGGCCGGCGGCTGGGCCCGGGTGCAGGTCGCGGCGAGCGCGTTGTCCGCCATGGGCGCGCTGGGGCTCGCGCTGGTCGCGGCGGTGGTGCCGGTGCTGACCCAGCCGCGCCCGTACCCGCTCGCGGTCGTGGTCCAGGGTTTCGGCGGGCTGGCCGCGTGCGCGCTGGTCGGCGTCGGGGTGGGCGTGCTGTGCGGCCGACCGGTGGTCGACCGGGTCGGGTGGTCGCTGCTCTCCGCGACCGCCCTGGTGGTGGGGCTGCTCCTGCTGGGCCGCACCCCGCCGGTCGGCAACGTGCTGTGGTCGCTGTCCCACGGGGACGGCGTGGCGGGCGCGCTGGCGCTGTCGGGCGCGATCGGCGTGCTGCTGGTGGCCGGCGCGACGGCGCTGGGGACGGCACTCGGC